>NZ_JBVIQN010000034.1:0-103250 GCF_055577005.1 Streptomyces sp. NPDC033221
CACCCCCCAGGTCATGCCTTCGACAGGGGGCAACAGCCATGCCGGGCCCGGAGGCCAGCAGCCCCATTGCAGAGCCGCGAAGAACATAACGGGGCAGCCGGCGCCCTGCGCCCGCTGCGCGACCCGACGACGCCGGAGCTGGACGAGAACGACGACGGGGAACGGCCGGATTAGTCGTGGCCGACCAGGGCGGTGATGAGCTTGCGGGCTCTCGCCTTGGTCAGGCGCCCCAGCGCCGCCTGCGTCGCCGCCTGCGTCGCCTCCTCGGCGCCGGGCAGGCGGCCCGGGGCCCGGGGCTCGCAGGAGGAGGCGATCACCTTGCACGGCCAAGCGGGAGACCCGCCTGGTCAGAGCATCGGTTCAGTCCCTTGCTCAGTGGGCCTTTCCGTCAGAAGCAAGTCTCTTGCCCAGTGGGCTCTCTAGTTGTGCCCTCTCATGAGGGTGGTGGCTCCGCCGTGAGCCGGAAACAGATCAGCCCCGGCGTGGTCCGCCGGGGCTGATGACTTCTCCGACCATCGTCAGTGGTCGCCGGGTCGGTCCGGGTGGGCCGGGCAGGGCCCGTAGGTGCCGGGGTGGTTACGGTCCCGGGCGTTGAAGACCGCGAGCAGGACCGAGGTGTCGGCGACGGCGAAGGCCGGCGGAGCGGTCACCGGCGCGGGTAGGTGTGGGTGTGTTCGGACAGGTCCAGCGGGCCGTCGAACAGTGCGGGCCAGTCGGGTACGGCCGGGTCGTCTGCGAGTGCCGTGTCGGGGACGACGACCTGGCCGGCGGCCCACTGGGGGGTGAGAGCCTCCGGGGACTGGCCGGTGACCGCTGCCAGACGACGCAGGTAGTCGGCGGTGGCGCCCGTGGCCGTGACGTGCGCGGTGAAGCTGGGCCCGTCCTCGGGCAGCAGCTCGGGGGGGGGCGGCTGATCGCTCATCACGGCACCTCCTGTCGCCGTCGCTCCCCCCAGTGTGTCGGGACGGCGGGCCATCAGCCCAGCAGTTCGCGAACCGCCGGCCGTGTTGTCATGCCACGGCCCCGTCGGCGCGCACGGCGGCCCCGGCGCGGCACATCCTGCGCCACCGCTCTTCTGCGGTGGCTGCGCCTCGCAGAAGAGCGGTGGTCGGTGTGGTCACCGTGTGGCGCAGGCCGGGCAGGCGGCCTGCTCGGGGTTGTGACGGCGGCGTCGGCAGATGCACCAGGGCCAGTCGAGGCATTCGGGGCACTGGGGGTGCGGGGATGTGACGGGCCGTCCGCAGGTGCCGCCGCGGCCGGTGCATTCCTGAACCGGGGGCCGATAGCTGACGGCGTCGGCGAGCGAGCGGGCGGTGGCCGGCTGCGACTCGGCCTCATCGTCGAGGCCGTCGGGGTCGGACTCGCCACGCCTGGGCGCGAGCAGCCGCCCGCCCCGGCAGACGGTGCACGGCTGGTCGTCGCGGTCGGGCCGCTCCGGCGGAACCAGGTGCCAGCCGTCTTCGCACCGGCCGTTGCAGGCGGTGGGGGTCAGCAGCCACACCGCGGCATCGTCGGGCCCGTAGCCGTCATGTTGGGCGTCGCCCTCGCGCTTGAGGGGGCGCCCGGCCCAGCTCTGCCACCAGCGGCGCTCGATGCGCGCCGCGAGCCGGGCCGGGGTGTGCCGCTGCAGCTCGTCGTGGATGAGGTCGACCACGGCGGGCGGGACGGCGCCGCGAAGTGGTTTTGCCATGAGCGGTAGCTTCGGTCGACGGTATAAGAAAGGAAAGAGATGGAAAACCTTGACGAAGAGTGCGTGTGCCGAATTTGCGGCTTCGTCGACGGTCCCTTCCGGCAGGGGGGTTGTGCCCTCAACAGCATCTGCGGTTGCTGTGGTTCGGAGTCCGGAATCGAGGACACCATGCTGGAAGGCGTCCGGGAAACTCGCGGGTACTGGGTGTGCCGCAGTTCTGAGTGGTTCAGGCCGAGCGACAAACCGGAGAACTGGGATCTGCTGACGCAGCTGGAAAATATTCCTCCTGAGTGGCGCTGACTCCTGATCGCCTGACCTCGATCTTGTATGAGGGTTCGTCAGCAAGCTGACGGACGCAGGGCTGTCAGAACGCGTCGTCCGGCGGCGCAGGCAGCGTGCGCAGCACCGCCTCGGGCCGGCAGATCACGCACGTGATGGCCGCCTCCGAGCCCTCGAACTGAAGCCGGACCAGGTGCCTGATCGCCATCCGCCCCTCCTCGCCCCCGACAGGACCAGGGCGTCCCCATTGGTGCTCTTTCAGCTTGCCCATGACCTTCTGCGTCCCGGCTAGTCGCCCACCAGGAGGAGATAGCTGCCGGGAGTGGAGGCGCAGTCCTTCAGGTGTGCGGCGAGGTCGCGGACGGCAGCGGTTTCGGAGCTGTCGGTGCAGCGGTCCAGGAGCCCGGGAATCTCGCGGAGTGCGGCCTCATCTTCTTGCTCGTTGAGGAGGGTGTCGTTGTACGGGTCGGCCGTCGAGAGCTTCCCCGACGTGTTGGAGGGAAGCGTGGCGATGAGCTGAGCCAGTGCTTCGCCATGCTCGTGGGACTGACGGATCAGTGTCGGCTTGCGCTTCGAGCGCCGGCCGGGCCAGTGCGGGCGGCCGTTGTGCAGTTGCAGGTCGATCCCCATGAGCTGATTGTCTCGCAGCCGCATCCGACGCCAGCGCGGGCATCCGCTCTCGAAGGGGCAGTCGAACTCGGTCGACCCGGCGCACTGAGACCGTGATCATTCTGGTTCTCTCACCGCTGCTGTACGGGCGTGGCTGAGCACCGCTGACGGGTGCATAGCCACGCCCGCTTCCGTCGCGGGCCAGGTCAGGGCACAGGGCCTCATCGGGGCGCGCCGACATCGGGGATGACGGGATACGCAAGGGCCGCCGTACCTGCCCCGGCATTGCGGTCCCAGGGGAAGACCTACTCCGAGGCGTGCCTCAGCACTCCGCTCGTGTGGAAGGTGGCGACGATCGGCGTCGAGGCCATGCCGTCAAGGTGCTGCTGCCCGTGGACGGCATGGTCGTAGGAGCGGCGAAGACCGGCGGGGACCAGGCCCAGACGCTCATCCGGAACGGGGTGGCCCTGGGCCTTGGCCCAGGCGCGGACGGCGTCGAAGTCCGGGGCGGGTGCCCCGTTGACTGTGTGAACGGGAAGCCGGTCGACGGTGAAGGCGGTCCGGGGCAGGGAGAGGCCGAAGCGGTCCTCGAAGACGGCCAGGGCCCGCCGCTTGCGATCGGCGGCGTCGTCACCCTCATCCTTACGAAGGCCGGTGCCGTCGGCTGCGAGGATCCGGGCGGCGACGAGATCAGGTACCAGCAGATCCGGCTCCTCCCCCCAGCGGACCCACTCCTCGCGCAGCCCGAAGCCGCAGATGCGGCGGCCGTCGCGGGCGTAGAACACGATGGCCGGCGGATGGTGGGGGTTGTGCGAGTAGTACACGGCCTCAACACCCTCCCGGGAGACGTTCTCCAGGCGTGAGAGGCCCTCGCAGTCGCCGTACTCGAGCGCGAACGCCCACCCGGCGTGTTCACCGACGCGGACCACTCCATCACCGCTCCCGCCCGGCCGGTATGCCTCCACATCCAGGTCCAGGATCTCCGCGTCGGTCATCGGGCCCGCCCCTGGGCCCTCGGAGGCTCCCAGGCGCGCCGCCAGTTCGCGGGCGTCGATGCCGCGGGCGAACACGAGACCGGTCATCGGGTCCGTCCCGGTGTCTCCATCGATCAACCACTGCATTCCGTCGCCCACGGCACCTCTCCCCGGATCTGGCTGCAGACCGCCTGCACCTTCGCCGCCACCCTAAAAGGCTGCACTGCCACCCCGCTCCGCCGTCCGATCTGCTCTGTTCTCTGGCGGCAGTCGTGCTCGTCCCGGCGCCGGTTGCCTCGATCCGATGTCGCCCGTCTCGGCCAACCCGCCGGCGGCCGCCGCGCGGTCCCGGCCGGTTGTCGGTGGTGGCTGCCAGAGTGGGACACATGAACGTGAGTACGGCGTCGCCACCCAACCGTGACACGCGCACCCGGCTCGCCCACTGGCTGACGGTGCCCGTCTGGAACGCCATGAGCATGCGCGCGGACGCCCTGCGCCGCAGCCTCCCGCCCCGCGCCCCGACGCCGGTACGCCTGGTGGCGCTCCCTCAGCCCCCAACAGGCCCGGCAGGCGGAACTCCTCGACCACCTCAACGCCCTGTGCGAGCACCTGACCGGACGCCCCGCCCTGGGCTACCGCGCCGGCGAGCTGCCCGAGGCCGCGCCGAAGGCGGCCGACGGCTACACCAGCGAACCGGTGGCCCAGTTCATCGCCGACTACCGCGCCCTGCGGGACGACTGCGCTGGGCGCGGTAGTCGGGCGGGGCCGCCGGGAACCGTTCCCACGTAGGGACTCCTAGGGTCCGCTCACCCCGAACGCGAGGCGCGAAGCGTTATTCTCGATTGTGATCCGGATGGTCTCGGGTGTGAACGTCTGGGTCGGCTGGCCGAAGATGCGGTCCCCGAGGCGTTGCACGGTGAGGGCGCCGGTGCGGTCGCCGGGGAGCAATTCGGCGGCCAGCGTATGGCGGATTTGCATCAGGGCAGTGTCCCGGTTCTTCGCCCATGTCTGTCCGCTGTGTCACTGCGGGATGGGCATTTCGGGGTCGCCGTCGATGTAGGCGGTGTAGGTCCACAACCACCTGTGGTGCTCGATCGGCTCCAGGAGGTCCTGGGCGGTGCCGCCGGGGCGCCCTCCGGCCCCGCGCCACGCCAGGGCCCACCGGATGAATGCTGCCCGGCAGTCTTCGTAGGCTGCCTCGGGAGTGAAACCGAACCCGCTGATGCCCATGTCACCGCCTTCGGGCAGGATGACGAGGGTGGCTGAGTGGGGTGTTCACGAGCCGCCTTGATCTGCGACGTCGCCGCCTCCTGAAGATCTTTCCCTGCCTGCTGGGTGATCGTTTTCCAGCACATGTAGGGCGCCACAGTAGCGCGGGCTGTCGTAGCTGAGCTTCAGGGCATGAGCCCGTGGAGTGCTCCACCCCAGGCCTCCAGCGCCCTGTTCAGGTCGTCACCGCTGGTCGCTACCTGGTGAGCGCCTTGCCTCCAGGCAGCACGGAGTTGTCAGTCGAAGTCAGAGGTCGGCTGGAACAGGTGCTCTTCCTCCGGGAGTTCGTCGAAGACCTCCGATTCCACGCCCCCTTCCACGAGCACGGACGCCAGGAACGCAGTGCAGCTCATGGGGTGGTGCTCCCATTCGGAGCCACGTCCTTCCTTGATCATCACCGTCCAGTGGGTGGGGTCCTGTTCCGGACGCACGAGCCAGTACAGGTAAGCACCGTCCTCCGTGAGGGCCCAGGCGATCAGCCGGTTCTCGTCCGCCTCCAGTTGGGCCGGCCTGGCTTCTCCCAACTCCCACAGCCGGGCGACAGCTTCCATCCGGCCTTCGTTCTCGTTCAGCAAGTCGTAGTACTCGTTGGAGCTGTCGGGCTCCAGGACCCAGATGGCCTCGTCGAAGTATCCGCCGCCATAAGTATCGATCAGCTCCTTGTAGTCGGCGGGCAGCGGGGCCCCGAGGCGGCTCTCCACCAGTTCCCAGTCGCGGTCCTGCGCGCCTCCCGGGGGCGGGAAGACTTCAGCCAGCCGCTGAACCGAAGAGTTCATGGCGTTCCTTTCTTTTCTCGGACACTCGGGCACCCGAGGTGCGCTCGCCTCGCCGCGGCGGTGGCGTCCAGGGCGGCCACGCCGGACCGAACCGGCCCCGGGGCGAACAGCGCGCCGCCGCCGTACGCCCCCGTCGCACCGATTCTTGATCTGTTGCGCGTTCTGTAGCAGCCGCCGACTCTTCATCGTCTACTCCTACGGCGTCTACATCCGGACGCTGGTTGCCACCTCGCCTATTCCGGTCGGCGACGGCGAAGGCCGGCGGAGTGGTCACCGGTGCAGGTACGCGTGGGTGTGTTCGGACAGGTCCGGCGGGCCGTCGAACAGTGAGTGCGGGCCGCGTAGCGTCTCCTGGGACCGTAGTGTGGTGTAACGAGCTCGTCAGTGTTTTGTTCCCGTACCTCGACACTGTGTTGGTGGACACCGTGTTTCGGGCGGACGGGGTGGTGCACGTCGTGGCCAGAACCCGGGGCACCGTCGTGAGATGTCCCGGTTGCGCGGTGGCGTCGGAGCGGGTGCATAGCGTCTACGAGCGGCATCTTGCCGATGGCCCGGTGGGTGATCAGGCGGTACGGATCGACCTGACCGTCCGGCGGTTGTACTGCGAGAATGCTGGGTGCCCACGCCGTACGTTCGCTGAGCAGGTCGACGGACTGACCGTGCGGTATGGCAGGCGGACACCGGCTTTCCGCCGGGTGCTGGAGGCGGTGGCTGTCGCTCTCGCCGGCCGTTGTGGAGCTCGTTTCGCGAAAGCCCTCCATAGCGTCGTGAGTCGCGTGACGCTGCTCCGGCTGGTGATGGCCATGCCCGACCCCGCCTGGTCTGTGCCGAAGGTGCTGGGGGTGGACGACTTCGCCATCCGCCGAGGGCAGCACTACGGCACCGTCATTATCAACTGCGAGAGCGGTCAGCCCCTGGACCTGCTGCCCGGACGAGACGCCGATACTCTGGCTGCCTGGCTGCGGGCCCATCCGGGCTCTGAGGTCATCTGCCGGGACCGGGCCGGCTCCTATGCCGACGGCGCCCGCACCGGAGCACCCCAGGCGGTCCAGGTCGCAGGCCCCTTCCACTTGCTGCAGAACCTCAGCACCGCGGCGGAACGCTGCGTCCGCCGGCACAACGCCTGCCTCAAACCGCCCGACGCCGATGCGAACGGCACCGTGAACACCCCCTTCGCCCAGC
Source organism: Streptomyces sp. NPDC033221 (assembly GCF_055577005.1). Taxonomy (NCBI): domain Bacteria; kingdom Bacillati; phylum Actinomycetota; class Actinomycetes; order Kitasatosporales; family Streptomycetaceae; genus Streptomyces; species Streptomyces sp. NPDC033221. The sequence goes on from NZ_JBVIQN010000034.1 coordinate 6,780, forward strand.
CGGAGGGCACGACGAAGGAGATGTCGCCCATCGAGGCCGCTTCTCAAGGACTGGATCATTGCCGCCCGAGCTGAAGACCTCCCCGGTCTGCACACCTTCGCGCACGGCATGGAGAAGGACTGGGAGGCTGTGATCCAAGGGCTGACCACCCGCTGGAACTCCGGCCCCGTCGAGGGCCGCGTCAACCACATCAAAATGATCAAACGGCAGATGTTCGGCCGCGCCAAGCTCCCCCTGCTCCGTAAGCGGGTCCTGCTCACAGCAGCAGCGAACAGGTGACTCCGGAGGCTGAGTGTCAGACCCCTGCGTCATGCTCGATGGTGTGAACGAAGATACTTTCTGGAAGCTCATCGAGGATTGCAGGCCCACAGGACCGGACCCCGACTCCGAGCAGCTGGCAGCCGCACTGACCGAGCACCTCGCCCAGTCCCCGGTGTTCGTGGTCACCGGCTTCGCCGAGCAGCTGTCCTGGGCCCTTTACCGCCTGGACCGCAAGGAACTCGGGCAGGGCCTTTCCGGTGACGCATTCCTCTACACGCGCTGCGCAGTCGTCACCGCCGGCCGTCAGGTGTTTGAAGGTGTACTCCAGGATTCGGGCACCTTCGCTCCGTTCGCCACCGGCCTCATCTGGGCCGAGAGCCTGCTCTACACACCAGTCCACGCCTATGAACGCGTCACCGGCGAAGAATGGGACCGCAACACCCGCTACTCCTACGAGTCGTACTCAAACACCGGCGGCTGGGCTGCCTGAACACCAGCGCCTCCCACGAGGCACCCGCCTCCGGTGATCGTCCTCACGGCATTTGTGCCTGATCCCCGTTCTCGCGTACACAGCCACCCTGTGAGCACATCAGCGATGGCACACTGGCTCACGCCCCTTCGCGTATCCCCCATTGCGAAAGGCCGCTTCGCGGAACCGGTCCGGCGTTCCGGCCACCAGGGCACCGGGGCAGCAGCGAGGCCCGGCAGAATGGCATCGGCTTCGCGATGGCGCGCCCTTCCAAGCCTCGGATCAGCCGCCGGGGAGAGGCTCGGGGTAGCGCTTGAGCACCCGGGCGGGGTGGTCCTCGTCGGTGGGCCACAGGACCACGTGGTAGTGGTCTTCGCCGTCCAGCCCGTCCTCGGAGACGGTGCGCAGGTCATGAGAGTAGATGCGCACGGCGTAGGCGCCGGGGGTGAGGGGGATGCGGGGCAGCTCGTCGTCGAAGTCCTGCATGGAGATCAGCAGGCGTCCGGAGGGAAGTGTGAGGCCGGCCTGGGTGACGTGGTCGGCCTGCTGCAGTTCCGCATCGTCGGCTGGCGGCGTGCGGCGCACGTCGACGGTGACGGGGACGTCGAAGGGGCGGGCGGCTCCGATGCCGATGACACCGGGGGCAGTGTTGATCCAGTCCGCAGCCAGTGTCTCGAACCAGGCGCGTTCGGGCGTGTCCCCCAGGTACGCGCCGTCGTCCTGGATCAGCAGGGTGGAGTAGTCGGCGAAGGCCTCGATTTCGTGGTGGGCCAGCAGGTCGGGGTCGTTCGGGGGCGGGGTGGAGGTCATGTGGAAGTCGGCTCCGTCGGGCAGGGCGTGCAGGGTCTGGGCGAGGGGGCCGCGGATGCGCATGCACTGCGCGGCGTCCTTGACGGTGAGGTTGTCGTCCTCGTAGGTGCCGCCGAGGGTGAACAGGCGCCAGGGGATCAGGCGCTGGTCGTGGGCGAGGGCGCCATGGCGGTTCTGCCAGCGGGTGGCGAAGGCGTGGGCGCCGCGCACGTCGGGGTCGGCCAGCAGCCATAGTGCCCAGTCTTCCAGGCTGTCGCCCAGGACGGTGCGCTCGGCGGTCTCCGGATCGAAGCGCACCACGTGTCCGGCGGTATCGAGAGCGAACCTAAGCTTCGCTTTTATCCCTGCAGGTAAGGGTTCGCTGGTCATGCGGTGGTTTTGACCGCTGGATGGCGGGGTGCTGGGCCCCGGCGGGTGCCTTGAGGTCGTCCGGGCGAGCGTCCGCAGGGTTTCGGTGGGCCGGCGGGCGTGCCCGCTGCCGCCTGAAGCGAGCGAAATCTGCGCCGGATCCGGTTGGGCGTCAGTCGCTGCTGCGGCAGTGGTTTCTCCCAGGGCAGCCGGAGATCGGCCGCCAGAGGCCGGGCGAGGCGGAGTTGGGTGTAGGCGGCGAGGACCAGCCAGGTCCAGCGGTCCGCCTGGCCGGGGGTGCGGGGACGAGGCAGGGTCCAGTTCAGCGTCTGCCGGGCGAAGCGGAAGGTGTGCTCGATGTCGAAGCGCCGTGTGTAGGCCCGCCAGAGCAGGTCGGGGTCGGGGGTGTGGCCGGGCGGCCCGGCCCACCACAGCCACAGAGTCTTCGGGGCTCGGCTGCGGCCGGGCAGCCGGTCCACGCCGAGCCGGACCAGGGTGCCCGGGATGACCGGGCGGGGGCCGCGGCTGCCGTGCCCGTCGTGCTGCTGGGTCTTGGCGTGCAGGCGGTGCCACAGTTCCACGGTCACCGCGCCGTACTGCTCGTCCGCGCACGTATGCACGGCATCCGGCGTCGGCCAGGTGGCGGGATCCGCGCAGGCGAACTTCGCGCCGTGCCGGCGGGGACGTCCCACGCCGGGCCGGTGACGAGGCGGCGGGTCGCCATAGAAGGACCGGTCGCAGCGGATCCTGACGAGGAGCTGGGCCGGGGCCCCGGCAAGGCCGAGGGCCAGGCGCACGCAGTCGTAACCACCGTCGAAGACGAACAGCGGAGTGCGCAAGCCCAGTCTGGGGCACAGTTGCAGCAGCCCGCGGATCTGGCCGGCGGCGACGGCACTGGGCTTCTCGCCCGGGGCCAGCCGCCGGGCGTCCACCGGCGCGGTCCACGAGTTGGTGGCCAGTTCCAGGCCGGCCAGCCAGGAGTAGGCCCAGCCAGCGACGATCGGCTGCCCCGCCGAGTGTTTGGAGGGGTGGTAGTAGTAGCCGCGGCCGGGCGAGCATTCGGCATCGCTGCGGGCCCACACGCTCACATCCACCGCGAACACCGGATGGGCGGCGCCGGGCAGTGAGCCCGCCAGCAGGCCGCGTGCCGCTTCGGTGTCCACGCGGCCCCTCGCCAGGGCCGCGTAGGTGCTGCCATGGCCCGCCGGTGCAGCCCGTCCAGCGACAGATACGGCAACGAGATGACCGGGCCGGCTGCCAGCAGGGCGTCGGTCAGCTCGAACAACGCGTCCGCCCGTCTGGTCAGACAGGCATGCCACCCCTGGCGGAAGCGTTGCAAGGCGGTGCGGCTCTGGCGAGCCGAGCCGACCCCGAGCACACTGACAGCGACGGCCATCGCGCCCTCCCCGGTCTTCACCTACCTGGAGAGTCCCGCGATGGCCGTTCCACGTCTCCGCCCATGCGCCGACCAACAACGGACGACCACGGAGCAGGGATAAAAGCGAAGCTAAGCGCAGCCACCCTTGGTTGGGCTATGACGAGCACCGCATCGAGAGCTGAGAGAGTGTGCCCGCGCGGTCAGTGCTCGATTGTCGTCTGCCCAAGGATGCGGCTGAGCTCGGCGATATGTCCGGCGAGAGCCTGGCGGCCTTCCGGGGTGAGTGCTAGCCAGGTGCGCCGGTGAACCTTCGTGACTTTGGCGTACTGGGCTGCCCGCAACACCTTGATGTGCTTGCTCAGTACCGATTCGCTGACGTCGAGCGCCTCGCGGACGACGGAGAACTCCATCGCATCGACAGGGGCGAGCATGCTGCAGATCTGCAACCGATTTGGAGCATGGATCACCTCGTCGAAGGCCGCGCCGATCATCGCCCGGCCCGGATGTCGCGTTGGGCGACGGCGTCGACGCGGTACCCCACGACTACCGTGAGCACACCGATGACGCCGCCGGCCATGGCGATGGCCCAGGGCACGTCGACGCTCCACTCCAGGTACATGCCAGCGGCGGCCAGTAAGAAGAGAGCCAGGATGTATCCGCTGTAAATCTTGATGGCGCCGGGGGTGGATGTGTAACGCTCGTATGAGACGCCAGTGGCTCGGCGGGCCGCATAGACGAGACCGACAATCGCAGCGACGAGTGCAGCGCCAGCCGACGAGGCAGCCCGCAGGCTCACGGCGAGGAAGAAGAGCGTGAGCGCGACGCCCAGGCCCCAGTGGTACCACCACGGGGCGGCGATGCGCGCCGCCGCATGTGCCTGGCAGGTGGCGACGGTGTTCAGGGCCGAGCGGGCCGAATCCGGCGTCAAGCTTCGGTAGTTATCCGAGTCGTTTTCCATGATGGAAAGCATCGCAGTTCACTTGCCATCATGGCAAGTATCAGAAAGCGGAGGGCTTACTTCCGAATTTGACGCAGGGACTGCGGGTGGTCGCCAGCGGGGCCGCACCTGCACGCCGGAAGCCTCGCCCGTCGACATCCACTGCTTACTGGGACAGGCGAACCCAGAACGGCTGCGCCGACCATGCTGCGCCTATTTCGCGTCAAAGATCGACGAAAGAGGCCGATCAGGCCTTGAGCGGTTGAAACAATCCTGTTTTGCATGCGATCATGCGGTTCGCTGCTGACGACCACAGCAGACGAATCGAGTTTCTTTCGAGACGGGGGTCTCCATGCTTGGTGCTCGTTTCAGTGCCGTCACGACCGAAAGGCTCTCCTGGATTGCTACGCTGCCACGGCTGCGGTCAGGAGTGTGCGGGTCCGCGTGACTGCAGGACCCTCAGAATTTTGTCGAACTCTTAATCCGCTTTTGATGATTTCGACATCGCATCTAGCCTGGCGCGTCCTCCTGCTGTCCTTTCACTGTGTCGTCGAACCATTCTAGAGGCATTCGCCGAGCGACACTGACAGCCGCTGCACGCGAAAAGAGCGCCCGGCAAAGCCCGCAACCTTGTTCTACTGGCAATGCGTGCGTTCGACCCTCTTCTACGCGCTTGGCGTCGACGGAATCCTTGATTTGCGCAATTGCGCGCACGCGCAGTCCTCCCGCGGCAGCCCCCCATCCAGAAGGAAACGTAACGGCACTGGAGGTTCTTTGTCCACCGAGACCCAAAGCCAGGGTACTCGCGCAAAAAGGTTACGACCGCTTGACAAACCCTGGCTCCCGTGGGGCGGCGCGCCCTCGAAGATGGACCTGTTCTGTTGGTATAGCGTATGGCTGGTATTTACCTACTCTATTGCGATGTGGCCGCTCAAACCTTGGCTGATCGGCACGAATCCAGTGCTGCTGGCGGCATTGACGGGCAAGCAAACTTCGATGACCGTTGCGGGCGCCTTTGCTCGTGTCGACGAGGCCCCACTGGTCCTGGCCCTGGCCGCTGGCATCTTCGGAGTGGTGAAATTTTCCTGGGTGTTCTGGCTGGCTGGCCGACTGTGGGGCGGGAAGATGGTGCAACTGCTCGCCGGGTCGCCGCCCGATGGCACCGTTAGGCGACGCCGCAGCATTCTGGCCCGTGACGAGCCAGCCAGTCGTTGGATCATCGGGACCGCTGTCGTAGTTGCTCCCTTGCCGCTGATTCCCCGTCCGCTGGCCTTCGCCTCGGCGGGCTGGGTGGGCATGCGCCTTCCAACCTTCTTAGCACTCCATCTCCTAGGCGCCGCCGCCTGGACCGGGCTGTTCACCGGCCTGGGTTACGCTATTGGGCAGCCGGCAGTGGACCTGGCCGAAACAATCTCCGACCACGCGGTCTGGGTTTCCCTCGCAGCCATCGTCGGAGGCTTCCTCCTTCAGATGCTGATGAGCCGTCGCTCCGCCAGGAGAAAAGCGTGACCTTGACACTCATCATCAACGACGACCCGCTGCTGCGGGCTGGCCTGCGCCTGATTATCGAGTCGGCTGACGGTCTCCAAGCACACGCCACTGGTACCGCTGATGCTCTGGCCGAGGCACGGCGCTCCCAGCCGGACGTCGTACTGCTCGACCTGCCCGCACGTGCCACCGGCGAGCTCGCTCTGCTGCGCGACCTTCTGATGCTGCCCAACCAGCCCCGGGTAGCAGTGCTCTCTTCGCCTTCGGTCGACAAATGCGTCCTACCCGCTCTGCGCTTAGGGGTGACAGGCTGTCTGTTGAAGGGAGCCAGTCCAGAGGAACTGGTGGCGTCGGTACGTGCCTTGGCCGCCGGTAACACCGTCCTATCCGGGCTGGCTGCCTCGCAGTTGCTGTCGGAGCTCAAGGACGAGATGCAGGACTTCGACGAGTCCTCGACGGCACGCCGGATGACCGCGTCGCTGAGTACACGTGAGCATGAGGTGCTAGCGATGATCGCAGAGGGGATGTCCAACGCCGACATCGGTCGTCGGCTCATGCTGGGCACCGGCACGGTCAAAGACTGCGTCAGCGACATCTTCCACAAACTCGGCGTCGTCAACCGCGTCCAGGCGGCGGTGATCGCCTACCGAGCACGCGTCCCCAGGTCACATGCCGCTTGACGCACTGACGTCCGATGGTCCGCACAAGCCAGCCGATCGGCGTCGTTTCCTCTGCGCCGGCCGCCACTCGACTGGCGATAACCGACCTTCGGCGGCTTTCGCGAACGCTCACCCTCGGTCAATTATTGTTTCAGCAAGCAGGGACAACCGGGGGAGAAATGCAGACTGCCAACCAGGAAGCGCCCAGCCAGACTGAGCGCGCCGCCGGACGCCAGAACAAGGACAAGAATAAAACTCCGATCTTCCGCCCGGTGGATCTAGATGCTTTCCCCGAAGTGAATGCACTACTGGCACAACTCGGGTTCGGCGGATTCCTGCGGGATACAGTGACCGCTCCGGTAGGCCGTAATCATGCCTGGTCCGGACCGACCGAGAGCGGTCGCCGAATTTTCGTGAAACGGCTCGTGGGAACTGATTCGGACGTTCGGGGCCGCATGGCACGTACGCTCACGTTCGAGCGTTTCGTATCTCAGGTGCCTGAGCTGGCCAACCATGTGCCGACGCTGCTCGGCTGCGATCGGGAAGCGGGCCTCGTAGTCTTTGGCCATCTATCGGCGAGGAGCGGCGCCGAGCTGATGGTCGATGAGGACTTCAATGACCAACTGGCTTTCAGCGTGGGGGAAAAGATTGGCGCGCTGCATGCCGCCCCCGCCATCGAAGGCATGGACGAAACAGCACCCGTACTGCCGGAACCAGGATTGCTGCACGCACTTCCGTTGAGCATGCACAACGAGCTCAGCTTCGCCGAACTCGAAGCTTGGCGACTCATGCAGCGCGACGCTGAACTGCGCGCAGCCCTAGAGGATCTTCAGCGAAAGGAAAAGGCGGCACCTCGCTGCCCGGCGCACTGCGATTTCCGAGTGGACCAGCTCCTTGTCAGCGACGGCGACATTCCGGTCATTGCGGACTGGGAGGAGTTTCGGCTCGCCGATCCAGCCCGCGACGTCGGCGCTTTCGCCGGTGAATGGCTTTACCGCTCAGTGCTCGACATAGTCACCAATCGCGGCGACGGCGACAGGGATTTCCCCGACGTTGAGTTGACGCATCAGCAGGTGCTCATCCGTGGTACGGAAAAAATGGAGCGGCTACTGCCAACGGTCCACCGGTTTTGGCAGGGGTATCGCACGCAGCGCGAAGTCGACCCTGGTTTTCCGGTACGGGCTACCGCGTTCGCTGGCTGGCACATGCTGGATCGGCTCATCGCTGGTGCGGCTCAGAGCTCGCGGCTGTCCGGTATCGAACGGGCCGCCGCCGGAATCGGGCGAGGCGCTCTTATAACTCCGCACAAGTTTGTCGGCCTGCTCGGATTCGAGGAAATTAAATGAGTATCCGACCTATTTCCTCCGCGCTGCTCAACGCCAGCAGCCGGGTCTGCGTGGCTCGAGACCGCTCCTACGCGACCGTGGGGGACCGGCGCGTTGAAGCGGATACTGCCAGGGAGCTGCGGCGCCTGCTCTCGGATGAGCTTTATCACGAGCTGCACGCCGGGCTGTCTCTGGGTGAGAATTCGCTCCCGTTCCGGCTGCGAGACGCCGCGTTCGAGGAGCAACTCGCGCAAGCCGTGCCGCACCGGCAGACCACATTGCGCGGTCTGGTAAGGGTGGCCGGGAACGATGCACATGTGATTGAGCTTGGCGGTGTGCGGGTCCATGTACCGGCCGACAAGATCCACGCCGGCGACGCCGTTGCCCCCGGCGGCGTCGTCGGTGTGGTCAATACCTCGCTGCGACCGGCCCTCTCGCCCGGTTTCTTCCTGGTGGAGGGCACACGACCGCATCGCTCAGCCGATCTGCTGAGGGTCTATATCCACATCACGGACTGGGCCGCGGCACCAGGCATCTGGCACACCGTCCTCGGATACCTGGAAGCGCGGGAAGTGATGTACCGGGCGAAAGTTGTCTCAAGCAAGCTCCTCTACCCGCGGCGCGACGCCCTGGTCGTCTACCTGGACCGGCAGGACCGGCACGCCGCGCAGGGTATCGCCGAGGCCGTCGGCAACCTGCCCGGTATCGGTACTCAGACATCGGCGTTCACTCGAGAGCTCCGCTCCGGTGTAGCGACGGCGTGGGAACCGCGCGACCCCTCGCCTGGCATGGACGGCTTGAGCTTTGGTCAGCATCGGGCCAGTGTGCTGGCGAAGGCCCTAGTGGAGACCGCCGATGCCATCGAAACGTTCATCGACGTCCTGCACGGCTTCCTCCTCGAAGCCAATATTGCCCCCGCCGACCCCTCGCGGAACGTGGACTCGCCGGACGCCTAGAAGGCCGAACGGCTCGGGGCTGAGGTGTTTCCAGGAGGCGTATCCGCGCCTCCTGGATTCCTCTCAGGACCACATTTGGAAGGTATTGAAATGGACAAGAGCACCGTCATCACTGACCTGGTCGCCGGCTACAGCGCCTACACCGAGGCCGGTGAGCTGAACGTCTCCGCGGCCGCTGGCGCCCCGGCCACCAGCCCGATCTGCGCCTCCATCTCCGTCGCCTCCCGCGTGAGCTCGGCTCAGTGCGCGAGCTGGGCGAGTGCCGTAGGCAGCGCCGTCAGCGGCGCCACCTACGAAATCACCTGCTGAAGCCGCGGGCATGATGCTCCGGGTTTCCGGTGCCACTTGCACTAAGGAGGTGAGGTAATGAAGACCGACGCGATCGTGGAGCTCGTCGCGGGCTACGAAGCCTACGCCGACTCCACCGAGCTGAAGCTCGGATCCGCCGCTGAAGCCCCTGCGACAACGGTGGTCTGCGGGGCCGCAGGTGTTTCGTGGCTGGCCAGCCAGTTCTCGGGCAAGACCATCAAGGGCGGCTGCTGAGCCAGTCGTTCTGGGGACTCTCAACCGGGCATCCCGGTTTACCAGCCGGTGCGGGCCGCCAAGCGGCCCGCACCGGCTGGTGCACACCATCGTTGTTACCGCAATACCTGGGGGCACTGACCAATGGACGACCTGGCTCACGCTGAGCACCTCGCGGATATGGCTGACCTGCTGAGACCGGCCGCGATCCGTACCGCGGCGATGCTCGGCGTGGCCGACCACATTGCCGCCGGGGTCACCGACACCAATCGGCTGGCGCTGACTTGCGGAACCCGTGCCGACGTGCTCGACAGCCTGCTGCGCTACTTGGTCGAGCTGGAATTGCTGGTCCACGGCGAAGACGGTGGATACGCCCTTGGGGAGGCCGCGCAACCGTTGAGGGAGAGCCACCCGTATTCCCTGCGCGAGATGCTGCGGCTGGACGGTATGACCGGCAGGTCGGACGTGGCGCTGATGGGCCTGGCCCACACGGTCCGCACAGGCGAACCCGCCCATATAGGGCTCTTCGGCCGCGGTTACTGGGACAGCCTAAACGAGGACCCCACCCACGCCGAGGCCATCGCACGCGCCTCGTCAGGACAACTGGTCTTCGACGCGGAGCTAATTCTCGAGGGCTACGACTGGACCACCTTGCGCAGCGTCGTCGACGTGGGCGGGAACAGCGGCACGATTCTGACCGATCTGCTGCACCGGTACCCGCACCTGAAGGGTGTGCTAGTCGATCTGCCGAACCAAGCACAGGTCGCGGCCGAGGCCATCGTCCGCGCCGGTCTGACTGACCGTTGCGAAGCCATGGCCAGCAGCTTCTTCGACCCGCTCCCCGCGGGCCACGACATCTACCTGCTATCGGCGATCCTGGGCGATTGGGACGACACGCAGGCCGTAAAGATCCTGCGCCGTTGCGCCGAAGCGGCCGGCGAAACCGGAAAGGTACTTCTGGCTGACGTCAACATGGATGTGGTCATGCGCGGTGAGCAGGCGGCCCGGATGGAACTGTGGCTCCGCGCCATGATGCCCACCCCCGTGCGAACCATAGAGGACTTGAAGCGACTGGGGCACGCGGCAGGCCTGCGGGTGTTGTGGGAGGGACCGGCGACACCGGTCCGGTCGTTGATCGAGTTCTCGGCGGCCTAGGAGAGTATGGGAGTGAGCATGACAGCCACACATCCGGACGGGCCACCTAAGCAACTGTTCGTCCTGCGGGAGATTTTCCACGGCCGTCGCCTGCAGATGGTTTTCATCCTGACCCTTGCCCTGATCGGCACAGGGGCAACACTGGTACTTCCGTGGACGGTGGGAAAGCTGTTAGCGGCGATCCAGCTGAACGACGGCTTCGGTACTTGGACCTGGCTCATGGTCGCAGTTGGACTCGGATCGGCGGCTGCCAATGCCCTGGCCGCTTACCTGCTCTCCCGTATGGGGCACCAACTGGTCCGTCGACTGCGGGTGCGCACCATGAGCCACGCCATCGGGCTCAGGCTTCATGCAGCTCGCCGAGAGGGTGCCGGAAACCTTGCGACACGGGTCACCGCGGATGCTTCCGCGGTCAAAGGCATCGTCGATATCGGGCCGATCCAACTGCCGATGTCATTGGTCACGCTGGTCGGCACACTGGCGATCATGAGTGTGTTGGACTGGGCTTTGCTGCTCATCACACTTGGCGCCTTCCTCGCGGCGCTGTGCGTAGTCAGCGTGGTGATCGTTGCGTTGCGCCGCAAATACACGGCGATCCAGCACGAAGTCGGTGCCCTCGCACAGCAGTTTGTCGCTGCGCTGGATGCATTGACAGTGATCAAGGCACATCGCGCCGAGCGCGTCGTCTCGACGGAACTCGCCACGCGCGCGGACCGGGTCGCCGGATTGTCGATCGGGGCGTCCGCGATGGAGGCCTTGATGGTGCCCGTCATCAACCTGGGCCAGCAGATTGCCCTGGTGGCGGTCGTCCTGGGCGGCGGTGCTCGGATCACCAGCGGCGCCCTGGACCTCGGCACGTTCGTGTCGTTCCTGCTCTACCTCTTCCAGCTCACCGCGCCACTGATCATGGCGATGTCTGGTATGGGCACGATCCAGGCAGGGCTGGCCGCCCGTAAACGTTTCGACGAGCTGTTCGCTCTGCCGTCGGAACAGGTGCCCTTGGGGGAGGCGGAAACCACCGTACCGTCGCCCGTCGCAACTGCTCCCGCCGTACGGTTCGAGAAGGTCGGGTTCGCCTACGGCGACGAGCCCGTGCTGCGGCAGGTCGACCTGACCGTGCCCGCCACCGGGCTGACCGCCATGGTCGGGCTCTCCGGTTCTGGGAAGTCCACTGTCTTGGGACTGATCGAGCGATTTATGGACCCGCAAGAGGGTCATGTCGAGGTGTTCGGCTACCGCACGGATCGGTGGTCTCTGGCCGAGCTGCGCAGCCGGCTCACCTACGTCGACCAGGAGGCGACCCTGCTTCGGGATACCGTGCGCACCAACCTCACCCTCGGCCAGACCGAGCCGGTTGAGGACGACGTCCTGCTTCGTGCTCTGCGCGACGTCGGCCTGGAGGAGGAGATCACTCGGTTGTCGGACGGCCTCGACACGGTGCTGGGCGGGGCCCACAACCTCTCCGGCGGCCAGCGGCAGCGCCTGGCGCTGGCCCGGGCGAGCCTGTCCTCCGCGCCGCTGATCCTGCTCGACGAGCCGTCTTCGCAGCTGGACAGCGTCAACGAGCTACGGCTGCGCGATCTTATCGACAAGATCAGCCGGGATCGCGCGGTGCTCGTGGTCGCCCACCGCATCTCCACCGTGCGCCACGCTGACCACGTCATCGTGATGGACCGCGGCCAGGTGACGGCGCAGGGTCGGCACGACGAACTGATGCACACCAGCCCCATGTACGCGGAACTCGTGCGCGGACAGCAACTGGACACATCCGATGCCACGCTCACCGTCCTGGCTGGAGGCGACCGATGACCACCTACTCGTTCCTGGCGCCGATCGTCCCGCATCGTCCGGAGCAGTTGCTGCCGTACGCTGCGCTGGCGCAGTGGAGCGACGCCCACCGAATGTGGCAGGGACAGGCCGTGCTGAACGACCCGTTCCAGGATTTCACTCACGCCGCCGCCTGTGGCTTCCGCGTCCCCACCGGCACCGGCGTCACACTGATGCCGCTGCGCCACCCATACCAGGCAGCCATCCAGGCCCACTCGCTGGCAATCGCCAGCGGTCACCCCGTGGTCGCTGGTTTCGGGCCGGGGTCCGCCATGTTCCAGCATTGCGTCATGGGGGCGCCGTACCGCAGCCAGCTCAGCGCGGTCCGCGAATACGTGACCATAATGCGGGCGCTTCTGGAAAAGGGCGAAGCCGACCACGTAGGCGAGTATTTCACTTGCCGCTCGCAGTTCGCCCTCCTGCCCCGGCCACCAGTAGAGATCGGCCTAGGGGTGCTGCGCCCCCGGATGGCTCGCCTGGCCGGGGAGATTGCCGATGCCGCGATTACTTGGCTGACGCCGGCTTCATACGTCCGTGATGTGATCGTGCCCGCACTCGGTAAGGGCGCCGCGGTCGTCGGTCGTCCTGCGCCCCGCACGGTAGTGATTGTTCCGCTGGCATTGGCGGCGGATGACCGAGACCCGGTCGAACTGGCAGCGCTGAGCAACACCAGTCACACCATGCTGCCGCACTACGCCGACATGCTGCGCCGCTCCGGCATCGAGACCTCGACCGAGGATCTCCGCGGGAACGCCGAGGCGCTGCTGGCCGGACAAGCCTTCCTCTACGGAAACAAGGCAGAACTCGCGGCGCGACTGGCGGAGTTCGCTGCGGCCGGGGCGGACGAGATCGTTCTGAACGTCACTGGGGTGCACATGAGATACGGCGAGCGGGCCTCTCTGCGAGAGCTGGAGGCCTTGTTGGAAGCGGTTGCACGGTGATAGACGAGTCATACGACACGGTGCCCGGCCCAGAGCTGAATCTGAACCGGCTGCTTGTCGTCGTCACCGGTTCTGCCTACGCCTGGTCCACCCCTTACTGGCTGGAATGGCTGCGCCTGCACTGCCCTGAGTTGGAGGTTCGGGTTGTCTTGACCCGCAGTGCGGAGCGATTCGTGACACCGCAGGCCGTCGCGTCCCGGGTGGGCGGGGCCATCTCGACCGATGTCTGGCCGGACGAAGAGGCCCTCGCACGACACGTTGAGTGGGCAGAGTGGGCCGACGCTTTCCTGATTTATCCGGCGACCCTGCACTTCATAGCGCGGCTTGCGCTGGGGCTGGCGGACAGCCCCGCCCTGCTGGCCGCCCAGTGCACCCGGGAAACGGTCGTGGTAGCTCCCGCCCTGCCGCCCGGCGGCCTGGAAAGTGCTGCGGTCCGGCAGCACTGGGCTGCCCTGGCGGCCCGTCCGAACACCGTGCTGGTGCCGCCCATCGCCGGACGCAGCTTGACCACGGGCCGTGAGGATGCCTGGGTGCCGCCACCGCTGCCGGAGGCGCTCAGGGTGATCGTCGAACACCGGGCAGGGCGGTCAGTGCAGTCCCCGCTCGACACCACGGCCGAATCTGCCGCTTGGCTACCGTCCGGCGAGGCATTCGGAACCGGGCTGCTGCGCACTGCCGTCCACAACCTGCCGAACGGCGGTCAGCGGTGGCGCCGCGAGCCGGGACCGCTTGCACCGGTGCCCTTCAAGACCGCTGGCGGCGAAGAGTACCGGCTACTGGCCGGAATCGGGGATCTTGGCGGTGCACGGCTGGCACTGGGCACAGCCGATGGCCTGGCCCGGCTCTACGATGTCGCTGGCGAGGTTTCTGCCGCCCACCTGCTCCTGCACGAAGGACCCGGCGCGGAGCTGGCGAAGCCACTGCACAACCTGGGCCGGCTACTACGCGCCGTCCATGATCTCACGCCGCCCGCGCCGCAGTCTGGTATGTCCCGCGGGCTAGCCCGGCTCAATGCCTGGCTTTCCGGACGCGCCGCCAGCCCTCGGGCGGCGTGCGCCCAGGCACAGGTTCGCCGGAGCCTGGGCGAAGAGCGCTGGGCCCAGGTGCTCGACTGGCATGCGCGGACAGTGGACGAACCCGACACCACCCTTGCGCACGGCGCGGCCGGCCTCGGATCACTTGTTCTCGACCGCGCTTCCGGCAGTGTCGACCTGCTCATTGGCGAGGACGTCTGCCGGGCCCCCTGGTACGTCGACCTTGGCTGGGTGGTTGGTGAGCTCGTCGAGCTGCAGTGGCAGGTGGGTGGCAACAAGGGGACGTGGCAGCCGCTTACGGACGCGCTGTTCGAGGGGTACGGACGTGACTTGGGGACGCGGTGGAAGGAGATCGCCGCGCTGCGGATCCTGTTGCACGTCCATGACATCGCCGCCTACCTGGACGACTACCACCATGGGTTCGACCACTACTGCGGCTTCCTCCGCTTCCTCGTCGATCTCTAGCAACGGACGATTTCGTGACGGCAGGCAAGATGCACAAGACCACCCTCCGGAACGGCTTGCGGGTGGTACTGGAACGCTGGCCCGGTTCCCCCCGCAGCGCGGTCTGCGTCCACTACGGCGTCGGATACCGGTCCGAGGAGCCCACCTGGGAGGGATTCGCTCATCTCTTCGAGCACCTGATGTTCCGTGGCAGCGCGAGCCTGCCGCCGGGACGCTTTTTCGAACATATCCATCCGCTGGGCGGACAGGCCAACGGCACCACGCACCAGGACTACACCGACTACCACCAGCTCGTTCCGGCGCACGCGCTGGAGCGCGCCCTATTCAGCGAAGCCGACCGGATGAGGGCTCCGGTGTTTACCGACGAGACGCTGGCCGAACAGCTTGAGGGTATCGAGGAGGAGATCCACCAAGCGGTGGTGGCCCCTCCGTATGGAGGGCTGCCCTGGCCGTTACTCCCCGGCGTAGTCTTCGAGCGCTTCGCCAACGCGCACGACGGCTACGGTCGAATGGAGCGGCTGCGTGAGGCCACCGTCGCTGACTGTGAGGCGTTCTTCCACAGCCACTATGCGCCCGGCAACGCGGTGCTCACCGTGGTCGGGGACCATGACCCGGATGCGCTGCTGTCCCTGGTCGAGCGACATTTCGGGGACATACCGGCGCGCCCGTGCATGCCGTCGCCAGAGTTGCGCGAGCCCAGCCTCACTCAGGACCGGTGGCAGACCTGCACCGAACCAGGGGTAACCGCAGCGGCCCTCGCGCTCGGCTACCGACTGCCCGACCCCCGCCGGGATATGGCCGGCTACCTGGCGCACATTGTTCTGGCTGAGATGATTGGGCTGGACGGCCTAGATGGCCTGCAGGCGGTGTCGGCTGGATGCGGTGTCTTCGGACCGCTCGACGCCAGGGACCCTGACCTCCTGGTCATCACGGCACTCGTGCCTCCCGTGGTCCCGATCCGGCACGCCGTGACGGCCCTCGCCGACCAGTGGGGCGTCTGGGCCGACGCCCCTGACTTCGGGCAGACCCAGCCACAGGCCATACAGCGCCTGGTCACCAGGCATCACCGCGAACATGCCGGCGTCTACCCGCGCAGTCGTGCCTTGGGCCGCCTGGAGCTGCTGTTCGGCCATGCCGAACTGCTCGACGAGTACCCCGCCCGGCTAGCAGAGGTCGGCTCTGACCAGGTGGCGGCAGTAGCCCGGCGCCTGGGTCCTGCGCCCAAGGGCGTCCTCATTATGGTCCCCGGGACTGGGCGAACCCGCCCGGTTCCGGTGTCCGGTACCGGCCCCGTGCCGAATCCGACAGGGAACTTTCCAGCCGTCGCCACACCGTTGTCACAGACACCGGTGGCGGCCCGCCACCTGCCACCGCTCGGTGTGCAGGCCAGGCCACACCATGGCCTCCGATGCCAGACCAAACTTGCCGGCGGAACCACCGTCTTAGCCGTTCAAGACCATCGTGCCCCCCTGGTGGAGTTGCGGTTCCGACTGCCCCTGGGACCTCTGGGGTGGCAGCGGCCGGACGCGGCCGAGGCGCTGGTACGGCTGCTGGCCGGACGCGGCGGAGCGACTGGCCGCCACATTGAGACCGCCGGGGGCAGCTTCCACATGTTCACGGACGGACAGTGGTTTGATGTCACCGGCTACACCACACCGGACCTGGTGACAGTGTGGCTGGACCGGCTCGCTGCACTGGCCGCCCCGGTGAGCGGCCCGCTGCCGGTACTGGGCCGTCCGCAGCCGCATGCTGCGGACGCGGTGATGGACACCGCGTTGCGCCGCCACTGGCTCAGGGCCGCCCATCCGGTGGCCGCCTACGACGACAGCCTCAACGCCGTGCAACGCTCGCTCCTGGAGCACGGCGGCTGGCTGGTCGCGATCGGCACCCTCGACCCCGAACGCTTTATCGCTGACGCATCACGGGCGCTATCCGACTGGCCGGGGGCATCCTCCACGACTGCGCCCGTCCTGAAAGATTTCGGTGACAGGCGGCCAGCCGGGGGGATCCTGACGCTTTACGACGACACCTCGGACGACGTACGGCTAGTGCTGAGCGCCGCAGAACCAGCAGGCGACACAGGTGCCGCAGCGCGCTACCTGGCCACGGCGGTGATCTGCACCCAGTACAGCGCCCGTGTACCGGAGCACCTCGTACCCAGGCTGTACGCTGCCCGAGACGTCTGCCTCGGCGTCCCCCGAGCCATGATCAGGGCGACCCTACACGGGCAGGACCCAGCAAAGGGCATCGCCGCCGTCCGGCAGACGTTGCAGGCCTTCCGCGGCTCGCCAGCCACCGAGGCAGAGTTGGCACCGATCCGGACCTTTTGCGCCGCCCAGTTGCTCGGCGCCTTCGACTCCCCGGCAACCAAGGCCGATCTGCTCCGGGACGGCTTGTCCGCCGGCCGGCCGGCGGACTGGGCGGAGCGCCTGCCAGGACTCCTATCGCAGGTGACCGCAGCAGAGGTCGCCGCGGCCTCTACGGCACTCTTCTCCCTCGATGACATGGACCTCGTCGTGCTCGGCAGGTATGGGGCAGTCATCAAAGCCTGCGACCAGTGGAGGGCCCATCGCGCCACATGACCGTTCCTATGACCCGGCGGGCCCGGGCCGATGGCTGCCCAGCCGCCCGGAGCACCGGACTGCCCGAGTTCGCGATCAGCCCCGGAGAGGGCGAGGTCATTTCATGCTCATTCGCACCGCTGGAAGATTCGGTGTGTCCGCGGCAGTAGCCGTTTCGCCTACGCCAAGAGCACGCTATCAAAGATGAATAACTCGATGGCCGTATAGCGAAAATTTACCGCCACGCCTGCTAACGGGGCAGCCAAAGCTGCCTCCTGTGTTCATCGAATCCGCAATGATGGTGCCACCTCCTGCTGGCGCAGGCGAGCCAGAATCACCTCCCAACCTAATTGGGAAAACACAAAGGGGTAGGATATGAAACTGAAGAAGGTCGTCACCGTTGCTGGCGTTGCCGTGGCCAGCATCGCGTTCGCGGTTTCCGCCCAAGGTAGTGCGCAGGCCGTATCGACACAGTCGGACTTCCCTTCCAGTACTGACATCAGCGATCGTCAGCAGTCTCCGCAGATGAAAAAAGGCACAGACTGGCAGCCGCCCGCAGGGTACGTCCTGGAAGTTGCCTACCTCATCTGGACCGAGGACGGCTGCCGCGAGAAAGGTGAAGACGGAGTAAAAAGAGGGAAGTGGCAACATTATGTGTGCCACTCTCAGATGGCGAAGCTCGCCGATACCTGGATACCGCTCACTTCGTTGTACGTCAAGAAGTGAGCGGATGTGCTGGTGTCGAGTTGAGATGTGTACCGTCCCTCGCGCATGAGCGACAGATGAAGTAAACGGCAAGCACCCGTGCGGAGTTGGAGAATGCCCGGTGGTCGGGCGAGTTGACCACCAGGGGCCTGCCGCTGAGGCGGCTTCGGCAGGCTGCGCCCCTCCTACTGGACGCAGCCTGCCGGTCATGGAAGGTCCTCGGTTACGCCCGGCCCGGCGATACCCTCGTGGTGCCTTCCTCGACCGGCTGGGCAGGTCCATCCAGGATCTCATCGTCATCTTCAGTGGCCTGCGCAAGAGCGGCATCGGCTTCCGGTCGCTGCACGAAGCGCTCGACACGACTACGCTCGGCGGCCGGCTGGTCTTCCACTTTTCGCGGCGCTGGCCGAGTTCCCCCGCGAACTGATCGTGCAGAGCACCTACGAGGGCCTCGCCGCCGTCCGGGCCCGCGGGGAGCGCATCGGCAGGCCGCCCTCGTTGACCGAGGAGCAGATCCGGCACGGCCGGGCCCTACTCCCCCAGCTGGACAACACCATCACCTCGATCGCGAAGCTGCTCGGTGTCTCCCGGACCACGATCTACAAGTATGTCCCGGAGCTCAAGGCGGGCGCCCGCTCCGCCCTCAGCCCCGAGGGCGGGGCAAGGGAGCTCGAGGAGACGACGCGATGGCCGCACCCGTCCGCACCGGTACCTCCTCTCTGCGTCGGGCTTTCGAAGCCGCGGCCCACGTCGTGGCGTGCGAAGCCTGCCCGTACGGCGCCAGCCGCTACACGAACGAACGAAGGGCCGGCACGTCACCTTGGCGGATACCCGTGGAGGCGAGCCCACCGCAGATCCGGACCTGTTCGAAGCCTCCACCCGGCAGGCGCGCGCCCCTTGATTGCCGACCTGCTCGCGGGCCGATGTCCACCTCAACCGTTCGTGCAGTAACCGGCGCCGGTTATTCGAACACCACGCGTTGTGACCGGCAGACTTCGTCGTCTTGGGCGAGGCCGTCGCCGCGTATGACCCGGTGTACGGGCAGGGTACCTCTGCCGCCGCGCAGAGCGTCACGGCCTTGCGTGGCACGCTGCGCGAGGGGCTGGCCAAAGCACGCCTGGCACGGGATGTGTAGCGTGCCGTCGGCCGGGGGTGCAGTCCTCGTGGGAGGCGACCACCGGTCAGGGCATTCTGTTCCGCGGAGGCACGGGCACAAGGCCGCCGCTCGCCGCACCGTTGTCCCACGGTTATGTGGACTGGCTCAGCCGCACCGCGACCAGCCGTCACCTGAGCGCTGTTCGCCGTCATGTCCCTCACGATGCGCCCCAGCCGGCTGCTGCGGCGGGGCACAGCGCCGCGGGTGCTCCTTGGTCCCAGTCGGTCGGTACTAACCAATCCCCCTTACCCCTTACGGGAACGCGTTCCGTTCCGGCACCACAGCGCTTCCTCCGCAGCCTTGAACCGTCACATCGCCGACGCGGCGCCCGGACGCGACCGCACCGCGCCGGAGGGAAGCAGTTGAGGAAGGTTCCCGTCCTCCGCACGTCCGGTTACCAGCTTCCGTCCGGCCCGACCGGGGCACTCGCCAGCCACTGAAGGCCGCACTTCGGGCGCACAATCCGTACATTCGAGATCGACCGCAATGTTGCTGGTGACGGCCCTGGAACCTGGGTATCCGGCGGATGCGAACGCTCTGTGACCAGGTCGGCCTCTACCAGCCCCGGCGCGTCTCGCCGCAGCGGACCGACGCTTTCACGCCATATCAAGTTACCTGCCAAACTATTGTTGAACCCGGGTTACGGAAGCCGCTCCGACGCCCTTACGATCACGCCATGCCCCAGCACCGGCCAGAGGCAGCCATGCCTTCCCAGCAGAACAGTGCTACAGCTGCAGTGTTCGGAAGGCGCCTCCAGCGCCTGATTGATGCGGAGAGTTCCCGCGGTTCGAGTCGGTTCTCGGATGCGCGGATCGCCGCATACGTCGGTGTAACCGGTCAGTACGTCCGAAATCTTCGCCGTGGGAAGTCGGTGCCGTCGGTGGAGAAGGCCCAGAAGCTGGCCGAGCTGTTCGGGGTCGAGCACGCGGACTACTTCCTCAGACCGGACGACGATCCCCACGTACTGGAAGTGGAGAGGCGCTTCTCCACCTCCGGGGACACCGCGGTTTCCAGCGCCTCTCCCGCAGAGGGGATCGACGAGTGCGCGACCGAAGGCGCGTTGTGGAGCCAACTGCAGGACGAACACGGAGTGAAAGAGCTAGCGATGCGAGCCGGCCAGCTCTCTCCAGAAGCTCGAATCGCGGTACTTGGCGTCGTGGAGCAACTCCTGCGCGGCGAGAACCGCGACGGCGGCGCGGCCCGCACCTGAAGAGGGAGCAGTGCTTCAGGAAAATCACGTGAGCCACAGAGCAAGCGAGGCGGAGAAAGGGTTGAACAAGAAAGGAATGCGGCGGCTGTGTGCCGACCTGCTCCACGGTCTGCGCAGCCAGGACACCAGTTCTCCGTCAGCCCTGTTCACTGCCCTCTGTGACGGCATGAGCAGGCGTAACGGTCGCCCGGTCAGCCACCGCCTGGTCAAGTTCCCTGCTGGAACGGTAAGTGGTCTGTGGATAGCCACGGCAACCCAGCACCTGGTGCTGTGTGAGCAGGACACGGCACCCGAGCACCAACTGGTCATCATCGGCCACGAATTCTGGCACCTGGAGACGCACGAGGGGTTGGCGGATACAACCAACGCAACGGAAGCCGCTCGCCTGCTCGCCCCGGACGTCAACTCTGCCACGGTCGAGCGGGTTGCGCGGCGCTCCACGCTTCACACCCATGACCAGGAGGAAGAGGCCGCCTGCGAATACTTCGGTTCCTTACTAGGGAGCCGGGCCTGGCCCCTTCTCTCCACCTCTGCTGCGGAAGATGCATCATCGCCCTCGGGCCTGGCCCACCGGATCGAGACCTCCCTCAGCCCACGGAGAACGGCCCGATGAACAACAACAGTTACTGGGTCCCCGCCGCGGCCGGCTGGCTCGCGCTGGCCAGCCGGCTTCCCGCCCTCTGCCGCGCACCACACGACCCACTGCTGCGCGCAGTCTGTGCGGTGTTCTTCTTCGCCAGCAGCAGCTTTACCCTGGCCAACCCCACACTCGTCGGTCGTATCAACCATGGCACAGGGATCACCAACGTCGCCGCACCGCTGGTCTACAGCCTCATTCTCGCGCAGAGTGCCTCAAGCATCGTGCTGATCCTGCGCTGGCGCGGAGGGCCGGCCGACCAGGTGAACCGCCGGGTCCGCCAGTGGTCACTCGCTTACGCCGCGGCCGCCGCCGTACTGTTCCTGCTGTTCGCCGTCGGACGGACACCTGTGGAACGCCCCGTGGACTTCGACACGTACTACGCCAACACTGCCTTCACCCGCGAGATGATCACCCTTTACCTGGTGGCGTCCATGGCGGCAGCCGTAGCCATGTTCGTCATGTGCTGGCGCTGGTCGACGCGTGTAAACGACCGCACCTGGCTGCGTCGCGGCCTGATGCTGCTCATCGTCGGCACGGTGTTCCACTTCGGTTTCGACGCCGCGCGGCTGACCGCGGTGGTCGCCCGCTGGGCCGGCGCCGACTGGGACTGGCTGTGCCTCGCGGCACCGGCCATCGGCGCGATAGGCACGCTGTGTGTCGCCGTGGGCTTCACTCTGCACTTGATCGCCGACCGGATATCGGCCGTGCGGACCCTGTACGACAGCTACCGGACGCTGCGGGCACTGCACCCGCTGTGGGAGACCCTGAACGCGGCTCAGCCCAGCGGCGCCGTCCCCGTGCCCGCGCCCTGGTGGGCGGTCCGCCTCCGTCTGACGCGGCGGATCACAGAGATCCATGACGGTTTCCTCGCCCTGCGCCCCTACTACGACGTGTCCACATGGCCACCCCCCTCGCCGGAATCGGCCGGGCCGCAGGCGATGGCTTCGGCGCTGCACCACGCCATCCGCAACAAGGCCGCCGGGAAGCCGTTCACGCCAACGGCCGAGCACACCGGTCCGCTCCGCACGCTGACCGAGCCACTGCCCCTGGCCGCGCTCGTACAACTGTCACAGAGTCTGACCACGCACCACACCAGGGAGCACCGCCTGTGACCACCCAGCGCATTCCGCACCCCAGCTCCGCGCCCTCCCCCACCGCCGTGGTGCTCGGCGGCGGCCTCACCGGCATGCTGGCCGCCGCCGTCCTGGCCGCTCACGCCGAGGTGCACATCGTCGAACGCGACCTCCTGCCGGCATCCCCCGCTCCGCGCAAAGGGCTGCCTCAGGCCCAGCACGCCCACTTGCTGTGGTCCGGCGGTGCCCGGACCATGGAAAGTCTGCTGCCCGGCATCACACAGCGGTGGCTATCGGCGGGCGCCCGCCGCATTCCGCTGCCCACCGGACTGGTGTCCCTCACCGCCCAGGGCTGGCTGCGCCGGTGGCCCGAGATGCAGTACCTCATCGCCTGCTCACGCGATCTGCTCGACTGGGGGGTACGCCAGCAGGTCCTAGCCCGGCCCGGGATCCGTGTCCTTGCCCGCACCGAGCCCGTCGGGCTGTCCGGCAGCGCCGACCACGTCACCGGTGTCGACGTACGCGACACGGCCACCGGGGACGTCCAACGGCTCGACGCCGACCTTGTGGTCGATGCCACCGGGCGCGGATCCGCGGCGGCCACCTGGCTGGCTGCACTCGGCATGCCGCCCGCAGCGGAGGAGCACGTGGACTCCGGCCTGGCCTACGCCACCCGGATCTTCCGCGCCCCGGCCGGTACAGCACACTGGCCCATCGTTAACGTGCAGTCCGACGCTTCCGCCCCGGTCCCCGGCCAGACGACGACACTCGTTCCCCTCGAAGAGGCACGGTGGCTGGTCACCCTCTCCGGCACCCGTGGCGGGCAGCCGACCAGGGAGGCCGATGAGTTCTTGCCGTTCGCCCGCAACGTACGCCACCCCATCGTGGCCGACCTCATCGCCGACGCCGAACCGCTTACCGACGTCCGCCTCTCCCGCAGCACCGTCAACCGGCGCCGCCGCTTCGACCTCCTGCGGTCCTGGCCCCGGGGCTTCGCCGTGCTCGGTGACGCCGTCGCCACCTACAACCCCCTCTACGGCCAAGGCATGTCGGTCGCCGCCCAGGAAGCCGCCGCCCTCGGCGATGCGCTGGCGCGGTACGGTCTGGGCGATCCGAGCCTGGCCCAGCGCTTACAGCGCACCGTGGGACGCCTCACCCACGCTCCCTGGGCCATGGCCACCGGCCAGGACATCCTCTACCCCGGCGCCGTGGGCCCACGGCCGCCCGCGGCCACCCGGCTCCTGCGCGGCTACACCGACCGGCTGCTCAGGACCGCCACCGGTGATCCGGTCGTCACCCAAGCCCTGCTCGACGTGATGACGCTGTCCGCACCGCTACAGCGTCTGATGCGGCCGAACGTGGCGGCCAGAGTCCTGCTGGGCCCCGCACGGCCGCCCCTGAGCGGGCCTCCGCTGCCCCTGTCGGCCCAGCATGCCGCCTCCGACACCTCCACCCGGCACTTCGCGGGAGGTGACAGCGCCGGACCGTGATCGTTCCGCTGCCCAGCGGAAGCGTCAAGACAACGCTGCTTTCCCCTGACCCAGGAGGTAGAAGGCCATGAAATGACAGATGGGCGGCACAGTCCCGCCACAGGACTCCTGCCGCCCCGGCCGCAGACCAGGTGCGCCAACACCTGATCACGCTCGGCCGTCATGCCACCGCCCGGCCTGCTCGCCGGGCGAAGGTCCGATCACACGGATCGGACAGTCGGTTCTCGCGAACCCCGAGTGGCCCTGAAGGGCTCACTCCTTCCCTGCTCAGTGAAACTGAGGAAGTTCTCACATGGTGCAGTACAACACTGCCATTTGTCAGCCCGGGCGCCCACGAAGCCCGCAGGTACGGCCGGTGCCGCCCTCTTGCGGCGCTCCCGGACTGGCCTCTCCGGACGGCACCGGCACCGTCCGATGACTCCGGCCGAACCCGCTTTTGCAGTGAATGTCCCGTCCAGGCACGCGCTGCCTCGTCAGGCAGCAGCTCCCCCCGGCGGTACAGACGAGTACCGGAGCACGAGCAGTCCGCTGCATCTCGGTCGGGCCATGGGCCGCCGATTACGTAGTGCGGTACGCGCCCTGCTCGACGCCCCAGCCTTGCGCGGCCAGACCGACGCGGTCCGCCTCGCCGCTGTCGTGCTCGCCGCCAAGACCAATGCCCGAACGGGAACCGCCGCCATCACAGCCCGCGGTCTGGGCCGCTGGCTCGGGGTGTCCGAGTCGCTGATCGACCATACGGTCCTGCCGGCTCTCCGGAGGTCCGGCGCGGTGCGCTCGGAGCCGGTCACCAATGCCCGTGGCAGGACGAGCGGGCTGAGCTGTGTCCTTCTGCCCCTGCAGCAGGCCTGGCAGCATGCGCCCAGCCACCCCCTGGCATTGAGACGCGTCGAATTGGCCACCCTGCTGCGACTTTCCGAAGCGCTCTTCGGCCCCGGATGGGCTCCCCTCAACGGCAACCCGACGCCCTCAGGACTCCTGTCACAACGCCGAGGCCGCGGCGCGGCCACGGACCGGCTCGCCTTCCTCCTCATGGCCCTCGACACACGCCCCGACGGACGGCTGCGCATGTGTCCCGGCACCGTGGACACCCAGCGGGGCCGCCCGGCGGTCACCATCG
Organism: Streptomyces sp. NPDC033221; assembly: GCF_055577005.1. Classification (NCBI taxonomy): domain Bacteria; kingdom Bacillati; phylum Actinomycetota; class Actinomycetes; order Kitasatosporales; family Streptomycetaceae; genus Streptomyces; species Streptomyces sp. NPDC033221. The sequence goes on from NZ_JBVIQN010000034.1 coordinate 31,307, forward strand.
CCCGGATGATGGGATGCTCCGCATCGGGCGGCGCGAAGATCCTCTCCAGACTCAATGCCCACGGCGTGACGACCATCGCCCGATACAAAACCCGCTCGGGTCTGCAAGCACGGTCGCACGTGCTCCTGCCCGCCGTCGCGCGCGCGGGACATCGCGCAGCCACCACCAGTGATGAGCCCGCCGCGCTCGGCCCGACTGCTCACGAGACACGATCGGTCCGACACCATCCTGCCGAATCGGTGTCACCAACAACGCGGCTGCGAAGGGGCATGCCGCTGGCTGCCGCCCGGAATACCCCCTCTTCCTCTGGGATGCCCGAGCACCCCATAAGTACGCTCGGGGATCCCGGGCCCAGCGGAGGCCCACCAGACCCGAACGGATGGGGGATCCCCAGGGGTAGTGACACGTACCGCCCGGCAATGGCAGACCTCTCCCCTGCTGGCCTCCTCCACACCACTCACGCTCCTGAGGCACAGGCAAGCCAGGACCCTGACCGTGATCTTTGGGTTTCTTCCGGCGAAGCCGTGTGGGACCGACCCGCCATCGCCGGGAGTGCGCGCGCGGGCGCGAAAGACAAGAGACCGCCCCAAGGCCCTCACTGGACGCTGCCAGGTGACGTACATCGGGTACTGACTGCTGTCGCCCCACTGCGTGACCGGCTCCGTTCCGGAGAACTCCGCGTCGCCTGCGCCGCTGTCGGCGCCGCCTTACGCACTTTCTCCGCACAGCGGCTGTCGTCGGACCTGGCGTCGCAACTCGCAACAGTGCCACCGCCTGAACAGCACGAGAACCGCCATCACCTGCGTTCCCCGCTCGGCTGGCTGCTCGCCCACCTGCCGCCGATCACCCTCTGTCCGCGCTGCGACCGCACCTGGCACGGCACCCGCCGGGGCAAACAGACCTGCCTTCCGTGCACGACCCGCTCTGCGTCGGCCTTTGGCACGTGTGCTAAATGCGGGCTGACAGACGAACTCACAACGGAGGAGGTCTGCGGTGAGTGCTGTCTGGACCATGCTCTTGCCGACCACGTCACACCACTCCGTTCTTGGGACACGCGCGACCAGGATGAAGGCGTCGTAGGCGGCACAGATCTGCAGCGCGCTTTTCTTCAACGGATGCAGGACACCCGTCAGCGTGCCGCTGCCCTCGGGCTCAACCCAGCCGGGCAGCGTCTCGCGGTCAGGCTTGCCGCTCACGCGGAGGCGAAGGCAAGCCCGTCCTGTCGGCCGTGAAGACGGCCGCCGATGCTTCCACCGCATCGGCGACAAGGCCACCGAGGAGCGCATTCGTATGGAGGGGCCGAGATGTTCGTGCTCGGGCAGAACAACACCGGTGGTGGCAAAGCAGCTGCGCGTCAGTGTGCGCTCGGTGCAACGATGGCGTCGCCTCTGGCAGAACGGTGGGCGGCAGGGTCTGCGTTCCAGGGGGACGGCGGCCCGCCCCAAGCTGAGCGAGACCCTGTTCGCGGCGCTGAAAGCGAATTGGCCAAGGGGCCGGTCGCCCACGGGTGGACGAACCAGAAGGTGGCGCACTCGCATTCGGTGAGGGTGAAGGCGACGGTGACCTACTCCTCCTCATCGTCCTCGGGCGCGTCCGAGTCACGGAAGGGGTGCAGGCCCTGGCCAGGGTCGCTAGCAGTGATGTTGAACAGGCGGGAAGGTTTCGTTCAGGCTCAGGATGTACTGGTTGCGCGGGGCATGTCAGCTCAAGTGCAGCAGCAACAGCAGGCCGCCCAGAGCGATCAGTGGTACTCCCAGGGCGCGGAGGAACGCCGGCTGGGCGAGCGGGCCCGCCACGTAGGTGGTCTGCAGGTGGCGGTGGCGGGCCATCATGTCGTGGTGACGCTTCGCCGCCGTGCGCTGCACCCGCTCGCACCGTCGGGTGATGAACCCGCCGATGTCGAACAGGACGAGCACGCCGATCAGCACGTACAAGATCGCAAATCCTATGGCCATTGGTCGGAGTCTACGCACCGGCGTCGATCATGGGACCAGTGGGACGCCGACGCCGTCGGATAGGCGTCGGTTCCTGAGCAATCCACGCATCAGAAGCCGAAGTGGTTCGGTTGGCTGAGTCAGGGACCACTGGTGCAGTCGTGTCGAGTGAGCAGGTCGTTGAGGTGGGCCAGTGGTGATGTCCGGGGCCAGGGAAGCTGCTCCTGGTGGCCGCTCCAGGTCAGATGCACCACGGCCCAGCGGAATGGTTGGCCGGTGAGGCTGAACAGGACGTCGTCGCAGGCTTCGCAGCGCGCCGCCGCACGGACCCGGGCGCCGTAGAGCGGGTGGTCCGGCGGCAGTTCGCGGCGCAGTTCCCGTTCCAGACCATGGAGGTCACCGTCGGGCACCCACCACGGGGCAGGGAGCTGTCCAGGGTCGTTGAGTACGGTCGGCATCGCCCCATGATGGCGCGCACCTTGCAGCCTCTCGCCCCCACCCCTGGGTCCAGGGCGACATCACCGGCGCCGCACAGGCTTCCATAACGCGCGGCTCGAAGGAGAAGAGCACGGCAAGCGGGGCGAGGCCGCTATGTCCCAGGCCATGCATGCCTTCACCCTAGCCTTCACCGCCCCGGCCACCGCCGACGACGAGATCGACCTCGCCGATCACCTCCTGGCCGCCGTCGACCTGCGCGCCGCCACCCTGGACGCCCGCATCGCCGCCTCCTGCGCGACGCCGGCACCGACGTCGAAGACCGGGCCTAGATTCTGGCAGCCAGGGCCGAGGTGTCGGCGACGGCGAAGGCCGGCGGAGTGGTCACCGGTGCAGGTACGCGTGGGTGTGTTCGGACAGGTCCGGCGGGCCGTCGAACAGTGAGCGCGGGCCGCGTAGCGTCTCCTGGGACCGTGGTCCCGACTGCACCAGTGCCAGCCCGACCAGTGCACGGCACGGGCACCGCAAGCGTCTCGCCGCTCCGGGTTCCTGCGGGTAGCCCGGGTACCCGCAGGCCCGCCAGAGGTTTCGCGGTCCGGGCTGTCGCCGGCTTCCGGCCGTCGCCGCCCCGGCCGGCCTGGGCCTCGTTCGTCTTCTTCGAGAACGCGACGAGCCGGCCCTGCCAAGGCCCGCGACACTGCCGGCAGAACCTTCCTCTTTCTTCAGTGCGCACTCGGACTGACTGAGGAATTGCCTTCGTCAATCTTGTCGGGCGTGGACTTTTTCCCGGTTACGGCATCGAGGAATATACTGGTTTCCTTGTCCACGTTATGAGGGTCGTTCTTTGGTCTGAGGCCGATCAGCCATACAGGCCGCCAGGTGCCGTCGATGCGTTGGGCCATGAGCGATACCGGTTGGGCCTGTTTTTCTGGCGCACCGCGTTCGGCCTGCTTTTTCGCATCCGCCTTGCTAACAGTGACAGCGGGCAGGGCAGGGTCTGCAACGCTTCGGGCGGCTAGGTTGATGACCCGTCCGGCCGGGCTGACGATGATGTCCAGTCGCATCGGCATCATAACGTCGTGGTTGTAGCGGCGGTAGCTCAGAAGGCGCATTCCCCCTTCATGCCTTTTTGCGACAGTCCGGAACTCGGCGGTGGCGCCTTCTATATCCCCCGGGAACCACTTGCGGGCGAACCGCTCAGCCGTCTTCTTTATCTCATCCGAAGGAAGGTTACTTCCCTCGTCGGGCTTGCCGTCCGTGGTCATCTCCACCAGTTTTCGGTCCGGCCAGGTAGCGACAAGGGTGCCGCGATTTGTTGTGGCCCGCATACGCCAGCGGTCGCCGGCGAGCTTCGTAACTTCCGTCTCCCCGACTTCGGCGTGGGATCCGTAAAGTTCCTTGACTGTCTTGGCCAGCCACTCCTGCTTCTCGGCAGGGTCACCGAAATCTTCTTTCGCACGGGCGTGCAGTTCTTCGTAGTTGACGCTGGTGAGAGTGGACTGGAGAAGCACTGCGACGGCAGCCGTCACGGCAACGACCGCGCCGGTGCCCCATATTGCGTCTTTGCGGGTGAAGGGGAGCCGACGCTGACGGCCCCATAGATACAGGCAGCCGAGGAGGAGCCCGAGGATCCCTCCGAGGGCGTTGGCCTTGATGTCGTCGTAGCTGCACGAACGCCCCAGTTCCGTCCAGCCCTGCACCAGCTCGATCCCGCAGGTCAGCGCCAGTGTCGCAGCCAGCACCAGGAGTGGGCGGCGGAACAGGAGCACGGCGAGGAAGCTCACCGGCACGAACAGGAGGACGTTCAGCCGGGCCGACTCGGATGTCAGGAAGTCGAGGCCGGGCAGGCCGGTGTCACACGATTTGGCCTGCCCGGTCCCGGCAGTTCCCGGCATCATCGTCACGGCGATTACACCGGCCAGGAAGACGGCCAGCAGCAGCGGCAGGCCGACAGGCCGGCCCTTGCGTTTGGCGATCAAGAATGCAGGTGTGCCCAGGAGGGCGACAGCAATCAAGAAGGCCGGAATGAGGCCGGGTAGCGCACCGACCGATGCTTCAATCACCGGATATGTCTTTCAGAGAGCGGGAACAGGGAGGCGCCGGATCAGCAGAGGTCCCTGATGGAAGGCGTTTCGTACAGCTTCCCGCCCGACCGCATGAAGCCGATGGCGTAGCACTTCGGCACCGTACTGACGGGCTTTCCGCCGAAGTTGTGGCTCACCGTCTGCCCCGCCTTCACCGTCTTTGGCGGGGAGTTGAATTCGGACGTCTGGGTGTCGAGACCGAGCGTGACCGTAACTGCACTTCCGCCCGTCTTGTGGTAGCTGGCCGAAGAGAAGAACTTGGTGCCGGTCGTGCCGAGGTAGCGCCCATTGGCCGCGGTAAAGCTGAGCGTCCCGTTCGACAGGCTGGTGGACGTCGTACTGGCATACGCGACCGTGGAACCCATTACGGCGAGCGCGACCCCTCCGACAGCGACGATCCGCGCCACCTTCTGCGGAATAATGTTCACGTTTCAACCCCCTCGAAATGTGCAGCGCAGGGAAAGACCCCGCTCCCAATCGCCCCAAAGGACAACCGGAGCTCCTGCTCCGCCACTCGCCTCCTTCGAACGAGCGTTCGATTCGACTTTATCCCGAAGCGATCACGATCCCCACCCCCTTTTTCTCCCCCTGGAACGATCTAGGCACGTTGGCCGTCGGCTGAAAATGACTCACACGCTGCCTGCAGGCCCCGGCCCGGGGCACGGTATACGAGCGGTGAGGGCGGCCGCGGCCGGGGTGATGGCCTCGGGACTGCTGACGGACGGACGCCGCCCACGACGTCCTCACCGCGTCGGGGCCCAGCCACGATGCCATCTCCAGCAGGGGTGCGACCGCTGGTGTGGCGATGCCGGGCAGGCAGCAGACAAGGAACGTGCGCATCTGCTGCTCTGCCGTGCCGGAGGGCCGGCCATTTCCGCCCCACGCGCTGACCAGCAGCTCGGCAACGGCATCGGGGTGCACGTGCACTTGGAGCTTCCCCTTCCTCCCCGGCGGTGCGCAGCACGCACGCGGGCGATCATGGCCCGCCAGGCGGGCCAGGGTAACGTCCAGCCGTCGTGGTTGTCGGCGAGTGCGGCCACGGCGAAGCCGCCGCCCACCCAGCGGCTGGACGACCTGCTGGCCGACTTCAGCGACACCCTCACCGCACCGCTCCAGCACCTCACCGCCGCCGAAGCCGGCTTCCCGTCCGGGTCCGCGCCCTCCCCCATCGTCAACGTGGTCCAGCGCCGCCCGCGGCCCGCACCCGTCCCCGCCCTCACCCACTGGAACACTCGATAGCGGTCCATGACGCGGCAAAGACACTGCATCACCGCCCTCGCAGCAGCCGCTCCGGGCGCAGGCCGCCGCGTCAGCAGCCGCAGCGGCCCTGACGGGGACCTTGGAGGCCAGGGCGCTCAGAAGTCGGGCCAGTCGTCCGAGATCACGATGCGGGCGACGTAGATGGCGGGGCCGTCCGAGCCCGGCTCGGTGTCGCCGACGTGGTACTCGGCGATGCCGATGTCGCGGGCCAGCGGTGCCGAGTACCAGCCGCGTTCAGGCGCGCCGTCACCGGCTGGCCGAGCAGCTTCATCTGGGTCGACCAGGCGTGTGTCAGGCACCGCACGTGCAGCCGCCTGTCAGCATCGAGCCGGACGGGCTGCACCCAGTAGGCCACGTCTTCGCCGACCGCCTCACGCCACCAGGCATCCAGCTCGGACGGTTCCTGGGGAATCTGGTTCACTTCGCCACCTCTCCGGTCAGCTCCTGAGCGCAGTGGCGGGCGCACTGTTCGCTCGCGGCAGCCAGTCCGGAGCCCTGGGTTCACCTCCGCTCGCACGGAGAGCACCTGGTGGAACGCCTCGTCGTCGTAGACGACGCTGGCTCACCTCCGCTCGCACGGAGAGCACTGCATCTCGATGCCGAGCAGGGCACAGCGCGCCGGCTTACCTCCGCTCGCACGGAGAGCGCCGCCAGGGAGATCCACGCACCCTGCTGGAGTGCGGCTCACCTCCGCTCGCACGGAGAGCACTCCCAGCACTCCGTGACGGTCGCGGTCTTGGGCGGCTCACCTCCGCTCGCCCGGAGAGCACTTCGGATGGTCCGGGTCGACCTGCCGGTGCACCGGCTCACCTCCGCTCGCACGGAGAGCACGTCGTGCACGCGGTTCTCCGTCACAGGGACTCCGGCTCACCTCCGCTCGCACGGAGAGCACGACCCGCGCCGCTACCTCCACATCCCGCGCAACGGCTCACCTCCGCTCGCACGGGCTCACCTCCGCTCGCACGGAGAGCACGATTCGTGCGGCCACCGGACCTCCTCTCGGGACGGCTCACCTCCGCTCGCACGGAGAGCACCCTTCGCGACCTGCCGCTTCATACTTGGTTTATCAGTTCGTTACATTTGCAGGTCGCCCTCTAGGGGACTTGAGAAGCTGATCAAGGTTAGACCGTCATAGTCCTTGGGAATCCGTCGGCGCTGTCCTGCCACTCGCAGAGCGAAGCCTTGCTCGTTGTCGGCTGGGTAGGTGAGTACGGCGATGCCGTCAGCCACGCAGGAGCTGACCGCCTCCCATAGTTCATCTCGGACTTTGGCCGACACGGTGCCGACGTAGAGTTCCGGGGTGACTTCGAGTAGCCAACGTGAAAGGGCTCCTCGTAGGTGTTCGGGGACTGCTGTCGCTGCGAGGGTGATCATTGAAGGCACAGGAGTCTCCAGAGCAAGTCGGCCGCATCATTCTTTGCCTTCTGCGTAGTTGACGGCGCCGGGCACGGTTCCGCTGACGGGATCCCAGAGATCGACAAGTTGCTCTTCAAGTTCGGTGTCCTGGATCCGGCCTGGTTCCAGCAGGTTCTGAATATCGGCCACGATGCGCGGCATCAGTCGAAAGAGCCTCAGCTCGTTGCGGAAGCTCCGTCGGGCGGCCTGCTCCGGGTGGGTGGACTCGTGGAGTGAGAACGCCAAGGGGATGGTGAGCTCGGCCTTGTAAAGGTCAGCGATGTCGTAGACGAACGCTTGCTGGTTGCCGCTGTGTACGAACCCGAGTGCAGGTGAGCAGCCCATGGAGACGAGGGCAGCGTGGACGATGCCGTAAAGGCAGGTGTTCGCAGAGGACAGAGCGAGGTTGACGGGATCTTGTGCGTCCCACGCTGCGGGATCATAGATGCGTTTGAACCGTTTGATGCGATGTTGCTGGGCGAGGAGCTTGTAGAGGGCCTTCACGCGTTGGCCTTCCATGCCGCGCAGTGCTGCCAGGGTGGAGGCGGGAGGTGCGGTTGCGGGCCCGAACCGGTGCTCGTACATGCGAATGGCGACAGCGAGGCGTTCGGTGTCGTCCGCCCATGCCCGGGCCTGGCGTTCGAGCCATCGGGTGCTCAGGGAGCCGGAAACGGTGGAGCTGTAGGTGCGTACTCCTCCGGCGCCCGTGGCGACGACTGTGGTGCCGTGGCGTGCCAGGGTGGCCAAAGCGCGGGCGGTGATGCTGGTGCCGGGCCCCAGCAGTACGCAGCTGAGGGCGGCGGTGGGCAGGTATACCAGTTCCGTGCCGCGGTGTTCGGTGGTGACCACGGCGCAGACTCCGGTGTCGTCCTGCTGGACGCGCACGATGTCAAGGTAGAGGAACGATAGCGAGTCGGCGATGCGCGGCAGCATGGCGACGGTTGGGGCAGCGAGTTTGCGGCGTGCGGTGGAGTGGTCGTTCATGCGCTGGCCCGTGGTGCGGCTGTGGTCGCAGGTGCCAGGCTGAGCAGGCCGCAGCCGTAGGCTTTGCCGCGGCCGATGCCGTCGAGGATGCGCTGGCGCAGCAGGTCGGGATCGGCGATGAGGGCGGTGCCGTCGAAGCGGGTGCGGGCGTGGGCGATGCGGTGTTTGTCGTGGATGCGGATGCCGCGGGCGGTGTCCAGGGGGGTGGCGTGGGCGGTGGCGAGATGCAGGCCGCTGTTCTCCTCCGCTTGGCGGTGCCACCACCGTTCGGCGTCGGCTCCGGTCAGGGGGATGACGGCGGGGCCTTGGGTGGCTGCGCGAGTGGTGTGTCCGGGTTTGCGGACGGCGCTGGCGGCAATGCGGTAGCGGACGGTGAGTCCCGGGCGCAGGGCCTTCAGCAGCGGGCTGAGGTCTTTGGTGGCTGCGGTGCCGTATCCCGCGGGGAGGTGGTCGAGCATGGGGCGAAGGTGACTTTGCAGGAGTATGAGAGGGGCCGGGCCGGTGTCTTCGGTGCGGAAGAGGATGCCGAGCTGGCGGCGGGCCTGGGCTCCGAGGTTGTCGGGAAACAGGCTCATCAGGCGGTGGTGCAGGGCGACGGCGCTGGCGAGGTCGCGGCGGGCGGTGCGGTGGCGCAGGTCCGGCTGGATGCGGGTGAGCCACAACGTGTTCGTCACGCTGCTCCTTGGGTGACGTGGGCGCGGTAGGTGGTGAGGGCGTCGAGATAGGTGGGGCCCAGGCCGGCGCATCGGTGTGCGGGGAGGGTGAGGGTTCGCTGGTAGAGGTCTCGTGTGCGGAAGGCGTGTTGCTTGCCTGGGACGCGGTGGGGTTCGTCGTTGATGTGGCTGGTGGGCGTGGCACCGTCCAGCGCGTGGGGCTGGACCTGCTGGCCGGGCTCGGTGGCGGCGAGGTGGTCGAGGGGGGCGTCGGCGTGGAAAGGGATGTGTACCGGGTGGCCGGTGTGGGTTCGGGCCAGGGGCAGGTGGACCAGGTGGTGCAGCGGACGGGGCCACAGGCCGATGAGCAAAGGGCCTTCGGGGGGGCAGGAACGGCGGCCCAGGAAGGGCGGCCACTGGGGGGTGAGGAGCGCTTCGTGGCAGGCGAGGAGGGTCTGTGGGTCGCCGGTGAGGCATGCGGTGAAGGCCGCGTCGGCCAGGTAAGAGCGGTGGGAGAGGAGGGTGCCCTGGGCGGGGGGACGCTTTTTGCCTTCCGCTGTGGTGACGGTGTGTTTGGCGGGCAGGCCGCCGCCGACGGTGTGCAGGTCGCGCAGCAGTGTGCCGGGGCGGTCGGTGCGGGTGACCAGGGCGAGGCGGGCCAGGTCGTCGACGGGGGCGTGGCGGGGGCGTCCCAGGCAGGCGGCGAGCAGTCCGATGATGCCTGAGCGGGTGGGGTGGGGGGCGGTGTCGCGTTCGTTGTAGTGGCTGCGGGTGCCCCAGGACTGCAGGGGGCCGGCCAGGTGCAGCAGCAGGCCGGGGGCGTCGGGTTCTGGGGTGTTCATGCGCCGGCCTCGCCCAGGGCGGCCCTGACGGAGGTGGTGATCAGTTCGTCGAACGAGTCGTGGCGTTGTCCGAGGCCGGCCAGGTCTTTGTCTTCGAGGCTGGCCCAGCCGGCGTGGGCCTTTCCCCGGGGGCCAAGCAGGCGGTGGGCGGCTTGCGCGTAGTGGCAAAGGGCCTGGCGCGAGGGTTCGGCGTAGCCGCCGTTGCGGTCGGCGCTGACCGGCTTTTCGAAGGCTGCGGCGTACGACAGCGGACGGTCGCTGCGGACGCTGAGGTGCAGCAGGTCGGGGATGGTGTGGGGGGCGGTGGCGGTCTTCTTCGCCTCAGGCAGAGACAGGATGAATGCCTCGGCGAAGGCCGCCGTCAGGGTGCGCGCGGCTGTGAGGTCGCCGCCGATGTTGCGCAGCAGGTCGGCCACGTCGATGGTGGCGTAGCGGTAGAACACGCCGGCGCTGAATTCACTGCTGCCCATGTGGGCGCTGCCAGTGGTGTCGCGCCATGCGTCGGTGATGTCGTCGACGGCGGCGAAGTAGTCGACTTCGACGTCGGTTGCGTGGGTGGTCAGGGCGTGGGCGACCTGAACGGCACCGTCGACGCCGGCGTCATCGACTTCGGCGAGCATCCGGCCGAACAGATTGATGACGCCGTTGCGGCTGCGCAGGATGGCGTCGATGGCGTGCTGGGGCAGGACGCTCTTGACGCCCTTTTTCATGTCTTTGGCGCTCTCGACCTGCTCGCGGTGGGTCTCGGCGAGGTCAGCGAGGTCGGCGATGGCGCTTTGGGGGACGTAGACCATGGCGTTGGTGCTCCACGCCGGGACGTCATCGGAGGGCGGGTCGGCCTTGATGCTGCTGCCCGTGGCGATGTGCTGGCCGGCGCGGCGGGCCAGGTCCTGCGGCCAGCCGCGTTCCTCGCGCAGCAGGTGCTCGACGCTTTCGCCGATGCGGCGGGTCCGCAGGGCGGATTCGCCGGTGGTCTGCTGGAAGTAGCGCCGCGCCGCCCGCTTCCAGCACTGGCTGCTGACCCGGGTGCGTTCCCGGTTGCCGTACTGCACGGTCTTCACGGAGTTGGTGTCGTCGCGGTTGAGGTTGGCGTAGGGGACACTCTGCAGGATGTGGAGGTCGATGAACCGTCCGGGGGTCGGCAAGGACGCGTCGCGGGTGCTGGCCATGTGATGCTCCTGAAGGTCGGTGCGTCGAAAAGTGATCAGTTGCCGGAGTCGGCGCAAGCGGTAATGTCCGGCCGGGTGTCGTCGGCGTGCTGTGCAGCTTGTAGGTCCGAGGCGGTGCGGGCCCGGTAGTAGTCCTGCAGCCAGCGGCGGGCGACGCGGTGCCGGTTCTCGGGCCAGGTGCGCAGGTCGACCAGGAGGCGGGACCAGTCCGGTGGGGTGTTGCGGTCGCACAGTTGGCGCACTGCGGCCGGCAGATGCCGGTGCAGTCCGGGGGTGCTCTGCTTGCTGAGCAGGTGGAGCCGGGTTTCCGCGGCGCTGTCGCGGATGCCGCTGCGGGGGCCGCGGGCGACGGCTGTGGCGTAGGCCAGCCCCAGACTGTCGCCGAAACGGTCGCGTCGCTGCTGATCGGCAGCGGCTCGCTGGGCCGCGCGGTCGGCGGGGGCCGTGGCCTTGGCCGGCGGGGCATCGGTCGGCTGATGTGGTGCATCGGGCAGGACGGCCGCGCCGCCTGATGGCTGCGTCTCGGTGGCGCTGCGCTGGCCGGGGCCGGAGGCGGCGTGGTCGGCTCGGTGATAGGCGGCGATCAAAGCCGCCACAGCGTAGTAGGCGCGCTGGCCGTCCTCGTCGTGCATCACTGAGCCGGGCAGTCGGGGCGCCACGATGCGGTGCATCCGCGGGATACGGTCCAGGTCTTTGCCCACTCCGCTGCGCAGGGCGGCACGGGCCCCGGTGTCGCGGGCCGTCAGGGTCAGGATGTCGCGGACGAAGGCCCGCGCGTCGCTCAGCCATGGGGACGGCCCTGGCGGCGCCTCGCCGGGCGCGGGGGCGGAAGCAGGTGCGGTCATCGGGGGTCTCCAGCCTGGAGCAGGGGCTTCGCGGCCGCGGTCTTCTTGGGGCGGCCGCCGTACAGCTCGATGCGTGCGGTTTCCCGGGCCCGGGCTCCACGCATCGTGCCGGCTGCCCGGTCGGTGATCTGGTCGTAGATCCGTTCGGCGTGGGCGCGGAAGGCCTGGGCAGCGCCGTCGAAGCGCCGTTCGTGCAGGCGCTGCCAGAACTCCGTCTCGGCCTGAGGCCAGTAGCGGGCGGCGGCCGCGGCCGACCAGGCACAGTCGCGGACCTTGGCGTCGCAGTACAGCGCCCAGGCATGCTTCGCGGCCCGCTCCAGGCGCTGGCCGGTCCGCTCGCCGGCCAGCCGCAGCTGCCCGACCAGCTGTGCCAGTTCCCTGTCGCGTTCCTCCAGCAGCTGCACCACGGGTGGGGTGGTCGCGGCGACGACCTGGGTGTCCTTGGCCTGTCCCTCCTGGTCGATGCCCAGTGCCTGGATTCGCAGGCCGTCGTCATCTTCGAAGAGGTCGGCGGCCGTGTCGAGCACCGGCGGGCGCCGGCATTCGACGCCGGGCGGGTTGCTGAGCAGCAGGGCGTCCAGATCCCGCCACAGGGCCCGGCGGGAGTCGGCGTACCGGGCGTAGGCGTTGCCGGCCTGGCTGGTTTGCCAGATCAGGTAGTCGTCGATGCGCGGCAGGCGCTGCCGGAAGGCCCAGGTGATGTAGGCGTCGGCCGCGTGCGTGCCGGCGGCGTCGGGCACCAGCAGCAGGGCGTGCTGGTGCAGGCCCGTGAGCTTCGCCATCGGCCCGGTCACCACGCCCTCGAGCGTCAGCGGATCCGGTGGGCTCGAACGCTCCCACGGACACGGGTCGTCTTCTCGCACATACCGCCGGCCGCGTTCGGGTTCAACAAGCCCGGCCAGCAGCGTCTGGAACAGCGTGGGGCCCAGTGGGTGGTAGGACAGGGCGGTCCGCAGGGGGCCTGCGACGCTGTTGGCTTCTTTCACGCCCCGCACGGTGCGCGCCGCGCAGCGGCCGGAGGGCCCGTAGTAGCGCCACACCAGCAGATGCTGCAGCGCCTCGGCCGAGGCAACCGGCTGTGGCCGGGCATCGACGCTGTGCTCGAACCAGGCGTGGTTGGAACCGGAGGGCCGCGTGGTGACCAGCTTGTTGGCCCCGGCGGGCTTGTCGCACTCGGTCTCGAGCCGGGGATCCTGCAAGAAGGGGTGCACCGGGTCGTAGAGACGGAACCGGTCGGCGTGGGCACAGAAGTAGGCGTCGACCTGGCCGGGATCGAAGCGGCCGGCAGCCAGGACACGCTCACGCTGCCCGTGCCAGTCCGGGGCACCGTCCAGGCCGGTGATGCGAGCGGTCAGCGCATACAGCACCCGGTAGAGCCCCGACAGCGCCGGAGGCAGCGCCACCGTCAGCGCCCGGATCTCGTGCGCGCGCAAGAACAGCTCGGATAAGCCGACCGCATCGGGCCGGTCCTCGGCGGGCACGGTATCCGCCCACCGGACCGGAAAGTCCGGCTCAGTGAGCAGGTCGTGCAGATCAGCAGACATGACACCTCGAGTTGCGAAACGGTGAGTAGTCTCGGCAGCTCCCCGCAGCCGCGGGGGTGAACCGTGCGAGGGAGGCGTAACCGCCTCAAGCAGCGCCGTACTGCCCGCGCGAGCGGGCGATCTTCGTCCGGCACGCCACGGCGTGCCGGACGAAGTGGTCACACGGTATGCAAAGTCCGAAGGAGGAGTGCCTAAGTGACGGAAAGCCCGAGTTCCCCGATGGAGATTGTCTGATTTCCGACGGTGCACGACCAGGAGTCGTCTCCTTCTGATCGCCGCATCCGCAGGACCACCAGATCGCGCAGCGCCACGCTGCGCTCCCACGCCTGCGGCACCGCCTCTTCGGCGCCCCGCCCGAGCAGCCACCGCCCAGGGACCGGCGCTGTCTGCCGCATCACAGCGCGCGCCTGCTCCGGTGACACACGCCCGCCGTCCCAGCCCGGCACCGCCACCTCCCCCGAGGCATCCAGCGTCACCGCTGCGCCGGGCTGCTCGTAGACGCACACCACGCGCTCGGAATCCGCCCCCAGCCGCGTCGTCAGCAGCGCCTCGTCCACTTCCCTGCCGCCGCCGCTCAGCTCCGCCAGATCCACCATGCCCATCGGCGGATTGATCATCGTCAGCTGCGCCAGTCCCTGCTGGGCCAGGATCTCTCCAAGACGCTCGGCGTCCTGGCGCGCCAGGAGGTCTTGCTCGGCTGCGTCCGCCAGGCCCTCGCCGAAATCGTGCGCGTACACGGCATCCACCAGTTCCTGCACGTCGCCCGGTACCGCAATGCCCCGCCCGGCCCGTTCCCGCAGCACCCGCCGGGTCCGCGTCAGCGACGCGGCGTCATAGACCTGCCCCCACTCCTGCGGAGCGCGCACCAGGCCCTGCCCGGTCACCGGCTCCAGGACCACCAGCCGCGGCTCGGGTCCCGCCCAGGCAGCCCGCCCGCCGTTCTCGGGCGCCAGACCGCCCCGGTCGTGCCGCAGGCACCGCCCGGCACGCTGCAGCAACTGCGCGAGCGGCGCCAGATCACTGACCACCAAGTCAAAATCGAGATCGAGGGACTGCTCCACCACCTGCGTCGCCACCAGCACCGACACCCCCGGACGGCGCCGGCCCGGCCCCGGCTTGCCGAACGCCTCCTCACACACCTGCGTGATCTGCGCCCGGCGCTGGGCCGGAAACCGCGAGTGCAGCAGCAACAACCCCTCCGGCGTCTGGGCCAGCTCCGAAAACGCTGCCCGCAGCACCCCGAACATCTGCTGTGCGTCCGCCACCGTGGTGCAGCACACCAGCGCGCACCCGCCCCGTTCCACCAGCGACCGCAGCTGCTCCACCACCACAGCGCCCCGCCCGCCGTCTCCTTCCACCCCAGCATCCCACCGCACCTCGACCGACGTCACTTCAAGCCGCCGCGGCCGGCCGCACTCCACCGCCCGCGGAGCCGCCACCGCACCGGACCGCCCGTCGACATACAGCCACCCCGGATACACCGGCGCCACTCCCGACGCTTCCATGTGTCCGCCGCCCCGCCGGTACGCCTCCACCAGCGACGACGCAGCCTGCCCCGACAACGTCGCCGACAACAACACCACCGGCGCCCCAAGCGCCCCCAGCCACTCCAGCAGCCGCACCAGCAACGCATGCATCCACGGCCCGTACGCATGGGCCTCATCCACCACCAGCACCTTGTTCGCCAGCCCCGCCAGCCGCAACACGTTGTACCGCACCGGCAACACCCCGGCCAGCGCCTGGTCCACCGTCCCCGTCGCCAACGGCGCCAACAACCCCCGACGGGCCCCGCGCAACCACTGCCCCGCCACCACCCGCGAACGCGCATCCCCCACCACCTGCGAGCCCTCAACACCAGCCGACACACCACCGTCCTCACTCAGCCCCGCCATGCTGTGCAGCAACGCCAAAGACCGCTCCCCCACCACATTCCGCGCCACGAACTCCCCCACCCGCCCATGCATCGCATCCGCCGTCGCCATCGTCGGCAACGCAAAAAACAACCCCGACGCCCCCGACGCCCGCGCCAGCACCGACGCCGCGTGCAACGCCGCCTCCGTCTTCCCCTCCCCCGTCGGCGCCGTCACCAGCAACAGCCCCGGCCCGCCCGCCATCTGCGCAAACTCCTCCGCCACCGACCGCTGCAACGCATTGGGACCAAACCCAAACCGCTCACTGAACGGCCTCTCCACAAAGCCGGCCACCCCAAGCCCGGCCTCGGCCACCCACCCCCCGGCCCCAGCCACCGCCACCAACCAATGCGCCCCAAGCTCAGCCTCATCACCACACCAGCCCTCGGCAGGCAAGCGCTGCTCAATCACCGACTCCTGACTCGCCAACCAGTCCGCCACCACCACCAACCCCAACAGCACCACCGCCACCTGCGCAGGCAACACACCCCGCGGCACATCCCCCGCAGCGCACCCCGTCACCCGCCGCACCGCCTCCGCATGCGCCACCCGCTGCGCCCCCCACCCCACCCCGCCCAGCTGCGGCACCCAGTCCTGCACAGCCCTCAGCTTCCGGCTCTCCAGCGCCTGGTGCACACACCCGTGATGACCGCCCAGCAACTGCGCTACCTGATGATGAACCGACCGCCGCGCCGGCTTCGCCACCGGATACCCCCACTGCGCGAACAGCTCCGTCAGAGCCCACTGCGTCGCCACATCGTGCCGCAACGCCTGCCGCTCAGCCCCCGCCCGATGCCCGTAGACAGCGTCCTCCAGCAACTCCGCGTACACCGACGGCACGCCCGCCTGAAACACCGGAATAATCTTCCCGACGTCATGCAGCCCCGCCCACAGACACACCAACCGCCGGCACCGCTTCTCCGGCAACCCCAGCCCCTCCGCCAACCGCTGCCGCGCCGCCCCCGTCAGCACCCGATCCCACAGCTCCCCCGCAACCGCCGCCGTATCCAGCAGATGACAGATCAACGGATACCGGCCCGGCAGCCCACGCTCCTTACCCCATAACCGCACATCGATGCCGACACTCCCCTGCGACATGCCCTCACCCCTTCACCCGAGATCGTGACACCACAGCAGTAGCAGCAGGCACTGACAACCGGGCTCTCCAACCGCTCCACCGAGTCATCCGACTCACCAGGCACCGAACCGCAATACCGACCAAACCCATTAAAATTTCACTGCGCAACACAGCATGAACATCACGAAACAGAGCGGCACCTCTGACGATGCATGCCGCAATGAGCCTCGCCGCGCAGGCGGAGGTGAACCCAAAACCTGGGCCCATCGCCTGTTCAGCTCCCTCGTGCTCTCTGAGCGAGCGGAGATGAGCCCGGCGGTCCGGTCCGCCGGATACCTGGATCAGGGGCCGCAGGCTCGTCGCGGCGCGTACCTCGTATCTCCTCCTGCGCAGCCCGTACCCGGTAGGTAGATTGCACTCCATGACCCGCCCACCGCGCATAACGAAACGGCAAAGCCCTTCTAACACCGCAGGTCGCGAAGGGTGCTCTCCGCGCGAGCGGAGGTGACCCTTCGTTGTTCATGGAGGGGCTGCCGGGGGCGCAGTGCTCTCCGCGCGAGCGGAGGTGACCCGGGACGCCGCGCGGAGCGCGTCCTTTGTGCGCGGTGCTCTCCGCGCGAGCGGAGGTGACCCGCAGGCCGTGCAGCTGCTCGCGGCCGGCTATCCGTGCTCTCCGCGCGAGCGGAGGTGACCCGTCGGTCGCCCCGCTCCCATCTCGCAGGAGACAGTGCTCTCCGCGCGAGCGGAGGTGACCCGCCCCTGGAGCGCGGCGGCGTCCCGGCCGGATGGTGCTCTCCGCGCGAGCGGAGGTGACCCGCCTGCGATGGGCAGCAAGAGCGACTGAATCGGGTGCTCTCCGCGCGAGCGGAGGTGACCCGCGCATCCGCCAGCGCATCGGCCCCGGCGGCCGGTGCTCTCCGCGCGAGCGGAGGTGACCCGATCGCCGCCGGGCTCCCCGCCGGCCACTTTGCGTGCTCTCCGCGCGAGCGGAGGTGACCCGTCCGACCGGCCCGCTCCCATCTCGCAGAGACAGTGCTCTCCGCGCGAGCGGAGGTGACCCGCGCCTGTCCACCCGGCCCCGGTGCCTGAGCCTGTGCTCTCCGCGCGAGCGGAGGTGACCCGGGACGCCGCGCGGAGCGCGTCCTTTGTGCGCGGTGCTCTCCGCGCGAGCGGAGGTGACCCGCAGGCCGTGCAGCTGCTCGCGGCCGGCTATCCGTGCTCTCCGCGCGAGCGGAGGTGACCCGTCGGTCGCCCCGCTCCCATCTCGCAGGAGACAGTGCTCTCCGCGCGAGCGGAGGTGACCCGCCCCTGGAGCGCGGCGGCGTCCCGGCCGGATGGTGCTCTCCGCGCGAGCGGAGGTGACCCGCCTGCGATGGGCAGCAAGAGCGACTGAATCGGGTGCTCTCCGCGCGAGCGGAGGTGACCCGCGCATCCGCCAGCGCATCGGCCCCGGCGGCCGGTGCTCTCCGCGCGAGCGGAGGTGACCCGATCGCCGCCGGGCTCCCCGCCGGCCACTTTGCGTGCTCTCCGCGCGAGCGGAGGTGACCCGTCCGACCGGCCCGCTCCCATCTCGCAGAGACAGTGCTCTCCGCGCGAGCGGAGGTGACCCGCGCCTGTCCACCCGGCCCCGGTGCCTGAGCCTGTGCTCTCCGCGCGAGCGGAGGTGACCCGTCCCGAACGATCTTCTTGACGATCCGGTGCACGTGCTCTCCGCGCGAGCGGAGGTGACCCGATCGTGCGGTCCGCCGTCGGCGACTCCACCGAGTGCTCTCCGCGCGAGCGGAGGTGACCCGCCAACCGCGACGCGTTCTGGTTCACCGCCGACGTGCTCTCCGCGCGAGCGGAGGTGACCCAGGCAAGATGCGGCGCCCGTACCACGGCGGAACCGTGCTCTCCGCGCGAGCGGAGGTGACCCGCACATCGCCGACCTGCGCGCCGACCGGCGCAAGTGCTCTCCGCGCGAGCGGAGGTGACCCGGTCCTGCACCAGATGCCAGGTCGCGATCGACCGTGCTCTCCGCGCGAGCGGAGGTGACCCGCGTCCGCGCTCAGTACCGCGGCATCCGGTTCCGTGCTCTCCGCGCGAGCGGAGGTGACCCGCTGTGGTCTGCCGCGAATGTGCGCACCTACGGGTGCTCTCCGCGCGAGCGGAGGTGACCCGTGTTTCGCCCGAAACACTTCCTGGATCTATGTGTGCTCTCCGCGCGAGCGGAGGTGACCCGTGGCCGTCTACCATCCGGACAACCCGTGCATGGTGCTCTCCGCGCGAGCGGAGGTGACCCGCGGGTGCCCCGGGGACAGCGGATGCCCCCGGCGTGCTCTCCGCGCGAGCGGAGGTGACCCGGCACACCGCTGGAGGAGATCCAGGAATTCGCCGTGCTCTCCGCGCGAGCGGAGGTGACCCGGAGAGCAGACGATGCAGGCCGGGAACGCCGTGGTGCTCTCCGCGCGAGCGGAGGTGACCCGGCCCGCGAGGTGCCGGGCGACCTCTCGGTGCTGTGCTCTCCGCGCGAGCGGAGGTGACCCGCACCGCGTCTCGTGGTCGGCCAGCGCCAGGAAGTGCTCTCCGCGCGAGCGGAGGTGACCCGCAGCGCAGATTCTCGTAGGGGGCAAATGATGGGTGCTCTCCGCGCGAGCGGAGGTGACCCGGCTCGCCGAGCGCGGTGGACCTTTCCTGCTGCGTGCTCTCCGCGCGAGCGGAGGTGACCCAACTGGGTGGTCTGGTCGCTGGCAGGAGAGTGTGGTGCTCTCCGCGCGAGCGGAGGTGACCCGACGACGCGCAAATGTATCGCCGCGTTTGCTGAGTGCTCTCCGCGCGAGCGGAGGTGACCCGTACTACCGGCCCGCCCACGCAACCATCCACCGGTGCTCTCCGCGCGAGCGGAGGTGACCCGACCGTGGCGCACCCGCGCAGCCACGCCAGCTCGTGCTCTCCACGCGAGCGGAGGTGACCCGCACAGGCGGCGGGTGCTGCCGTGCTCCGCCCAGTGCTCTCCGCGCGAGCGGAGGTGACCCGCCACCGAGAACATGCGGGACGCTGCGGAATACGTGCTCTCCGTGCGAGCAGAGGTGACCCGACCAACGCCCCGACGGCGACCAGGACCAGGACGTGCTCTCCGTGCGAGCGGGGGCGAACCGTCAGGAGGAGTCACGGTCTCGGTTGGTTCGCTTTGTGTGTAGCCGTCAGATGTAGACCAGGCGGACCACGGTGACGGTCAGCACTGCGGCGCTGACGTAGTAGCGCACCACCACCCCGCTGACCACCGCTTCGCGCCGGTCCTCATCGTCTTTGACCGCGGTCGAACCGTGCCCGTACGGGGCGGCGGCCAGGCGCTGCATCGCAGTGTCGAAGGAGACCCGTAACGCGTGGGGCATGGCGCGGCGGGCCTGGTCGGCGGCCGGGGCGTACTGGAGTCGGTAGCGGCTCACGCCACCTCCGAACCGGGGGTGCCTGCGTCGGTGGCGCCGATGTCCTCGCCGCGGGCCAGCCGCTCGAAAAGTTCCTCATCCTCGTCGTCGGCACCGGTGCCGGCCAGGGCCCAGCGCACCAGCGCGGCAGGGAGCTCGGCTGCCGGAACGTGCTCGATGTCGCGGTCGAACTCGGCGGCCCGGTCCTCGTCCAGGCAGGCGCGGATGGCCGCGATCGTGCCGGGCAGCTCCACGATCTCACCGCCGATGACGGTCTTGAGAGTGGCGTCCACAGGAGGCCTCCTTCCTGCTCTGTACGGTACGCCGCCGCCCCGCACCGCAAGCATCTTCTTCGTGAGAACCTGCTGCTGAAACTGATGCGCTCTCCGCGCAAGCGGAGGTGAGCCGGCCTGTGTTCATGCTTCGGAGCGGAGGGCGCCGTGCTCTCCGCGCGGGCGGCGGTAAGCCGGGCGGTGACGGCCCACCAGGCCAGGTCCGCGAGTGCTCTCCGCGCGAGCGGCGACGTGTGCCCTTCGTAGTCTGTTCTCCGTGCCAGCGAGAGTGCCGCGACGTTGCATCTGGCACCGCCTCACCAAGGCCGCTTTCCAGGAGGTCGACCGCCGTCTGGGAAGCACCGCCACTGAGCCGGAGCCTGTCGTCGGCGCCCGGTACATTGCCCCCATGCACCACCGACCCCCGGATCACGAAATGGCAAAGCCCTTCTGACACCGCAGGTCGCGAAGGGTGCTCTCCGCGCGAGCGGAGGTGAACCGCACCTCGCGGAAACATGCTCTGACCTGCGGTTGTGCTCTCCGCGCGAGCGGAGGTGAACCACCCGCGCCGAGCAGGGCCAGGACGTCTCCGCCGTGCTCTCCGCGCGAGCGGAGGTGAACCGTTCAAACTGCGCTTCGGCGGGCGTCAGCGGGTGTGCTCTCCGCGCGAGCGGAGGTGAACCGATCGACCTGATGGCGGCCGAGCCCGGCACCCTGTGCTCTCCGCGCGAGCGGAGGTGAACCGGCGTGCACGTCGTCTTGGTACAGGGCGTGGTGGTGCTCTCCGCGCGAGCGGAGGTGAACCGCCGCTGTACGCGCCGTACAGGCGCTCTGACGTGTGCTCTCCGCGCGAGCGGAGGCGAACCGACGCTCGCGCAGGACCAGGTGTCGTGACGAGTGTGCTCTCCGCGCCGACGGAGACGAACCGTAGAGGCACGCGGCTCCGGATGACGTGGACGCACGTTCTCCGGGCGGTCGCGGCCAGAGGCCCGAACACCTGCGCTCAGCAGCACACGGGACGCCTCCACCACCGTCCGGCGCTGCCCCGCCCTTCGAGAAACCAGATCACCAAGACCGAACCCGCAAAACGGCGCCAGCCGCCCGAAAGCACCACCACCGAACCGGAGCCCGTCGTCGACACCCGATACATTGCCCCCATGCACCACCGAGCCTCGCATCACGAAACGGCAAAGCCCTTCTGACACCGCAGGTCGCGAAGGGGGCTCTCCGCGCAGGCGGAGGTGAACCGAGCGGGCGAGCGACTGCGCGGAGCTGGGCTGCGGGCTCTCCGCGCAGGCGGAGGTGAACCGGGGCAGGGGTCGGAATGAGGATGGCGCAGCGCGGGCTCTCCGCGCAGGCGGAGGTGAACCGGCGATCGACTACGCGGGCAACGCCCCGATCCCGGGCTCTCCGCGCAGGCGGAGGTGAACCGCACTGCCAACCGGCCGCCTGCTCGATCACCTGGGGCTCTCCGCGCAGGCGGAGGTGAACCATCGACCGAGGCCACACCATCGATGGTTTTACCAGGGCTCTCCGCGCAGGCGGAGGTGAACCGGATCTTCAAAGCGCCTTCAAGGACGTGAAGCGGGGCTCTCCGCGCAGGCGGAGGTGAACCGCCCCCGCGGGGCATTCCCGCCAACGGGCTCCGGGGCTCTCCGCGCAGGCGGAGGTGAACCGTTGTCGGCCTGATCGTCCAGCCCCACCGCTTGGGCTCTCCGCGCAGGCGGAGGTGAACCGCCGCAGCCTGTCACGGGAGCCCGTCACATCGTGGGCTCTGCGCGCAGGCGGAGGTGAACCAAGAAGCAGGCCCACGACGTGGCACAGCAGGTCCGTGGCCGGGCTCTCCGCGCAGGCGGAGGTGAACCGAGGCGCAGATGGGCCAGGCGGTGGGTGACCACGGGCTCTCCGCGCAGGCGGAGGTGAACCGGCCGGGGCGAACGCGTCCTACGGGAACTCCCCGTGCTCTCCGCGCAAGCGGAGGTGAACCGCGCTACCAGGAGGCCGCCAACGGCCTTGACTGGTGCTCTCCGTGCGAGCGGAGGTGAACCGGCGTACGCCGTGCTGGCCCTCGTGAAGGAGTTGTGCTCTCCGTGCGAGCGGAGGTGCCCCGGAGGTCTCCTCACCCGGCAGGGCGTTGCGGAAGTGCTCTTCGCGCGAGCGGAGGTGAACCGCCGAGGTCGGGCTCGGTAGCCCGGTAGAGGAGGTGCTCTCCACGCAAGCAGCGATGATCCGTCCACCCTGGCCAAGTCCATCGCCGTCTCGGAGCTCTCCGTGCCGGCGGAGGTGAGCCGCGGGGTTTAGTGGGGGCGGCGCTGCGGTTGCCGTGCTCTCCGCGCGAGCGTCCGTGCGCTGGCGTGTCTCCTGGGCGGCGGTGTCAGCGGCCTGCTCGGCGGCTTCGGCCGTGGGGTGCGCGGCGACGCTACTGCGCGGCCCGGGCCTGCCCGGCTTCCGCCACGGCCTGCGGCCCGCGGCCGAGCATCCGCACAGCCGGCTGACGGCACTCGTGCAGGAGAGGCACAGCAGACAGCCTGCCCGTGACCGCAGCGATCGCTTCCGTCCCGCATTCGGCAGGACGGGACCGAAGACACACTGGACGCGGGCACACATCTCGGCATCCGCGGTCACGACGAGTCCACCGAATCGCCGCAGTCGGCCACGCCCGCGGGCACCACCTGCCGCAGCACCCTCACCTGGGCTCAAACCACCTCCAGTACAACGGACCACCTCCGCTCGCGCGGAGAGCACGACGGCGAGCTCGTCCAGGACAAGCTCGGTGTCGGTTCACCTCCGCTCGCGCGGAGAGCACAGGGGCTGCCACGGCTCGATCGGCATTTCGGACGGTTCACCTCCGCTCGCGCGGAGAGCACCCCCCAAGGAGCACTACACCATCGCCGGCGTCCGGTTCACCTCCGCTCGCGCAGAGAGCACGCCGGCGCGCTCCCGGAAGTGCTGGCCCTGCTCGGTTCACCTCCGCTCGCGCGGAGAGCACATCACCTCAGCCGCGGTGACCCCGGACCGCCGCGGTTCACCTCCGCTCGCGCGGAGAGCACCTTGCCCACTGGCTCATGAAGAAGATCGAAGCCGGTTCACCTCCGCTCGCGCGGAGAGCACCTCCTGGAGGTGCTGGACGAGGGCGTCGAGGTCGGTTCACCTCCGCTCGCGCGGAGAGCACGCTGTATGGGGTGCTGGCGGACCTGGACCCCGAGGTTCACCTCCGCTCGCGCGGAGAGCACCTGGTGACCCCGCTCGTGCCCCTGGCCGGCGGCGGTTCACCTCCGCTCGCGCGGAGAGCACGCCACCCCGCACAGCGGACCACCACCGTGGCCGGTTCACCTCCGCTCGCGCGGAGAGCACTCGACACCCTTCACGACGAGCACCACGCTGAACGGTTCACCTCCGCTCGCGCGGAGAGCACCCCTTCGCGACCTGCGGTGTTAGAAGGGCTTTGCCATTTCGTGATGTGAGAACTGATGGCGCATGGGTGCAATGTACCGGGCATCGATGACAGGCTCCGGTTCGGTGGTACGTGCTCTCCGAGCGAGCGGAGGTGAGCCGGTGTCCCGGCAGTCGCGCTGCAGCCGGTCCAGGTGCTGTGCTCTCCGCGCAGGCGGAGGTAGCTCGACGCCACGTTTGCCTTCACCCCACGCTCTCCGGACGGCTGGAGGTGGTGCTGGTCTAGGTGGTGCGGCCGACTTTGAGGACGATCACGGTGACGGTGTGGTCGTCGGGCTGGTAGAGGATGCGCCAGTCGCCGACTGGCAGGCGCCAGTAGCC
Organism: Streptomyces sp. NPDC033221; assembly: GCF_055577005.1. Classification (NCBI taxonomy): domain Bacteria; kingdom Bacillati; phylum Actinomycetota; class Actinomycetes; order Kitasatosporales; family Streptomycetaceae; genus Streptomyces; species Streptomyces sp. NPDC033221. The sequence continues at coordinate 54,893 of NZ_JBVIQN010000034.1, forward strand.
GGAGCCGCCGAGCTGGTGGGCCTGCGGCGGGCGTGGCTCGTCGCCGAGGCGGCGGACGGCCGCCGCGCAGTCCTTGGCGCCGGCCGGGTCCAGGCGGCGCAGCCGGCGGAACTCGTCCATGGCCTGGTGCTGCCAGATGACGGTGTAGGTCACGAAGCAGCAGCCCGGCGGTCCTCGGCCTCCAGCTCGGCCATGAACGCCTCGTGCGACTTCATCTCTCCCCCGGCGGCAGAGCGGCGCCGGGCCTCGGCGATGTCGGCCTCGTCGCGCAGCCGTCGCAGCTCCTCCAGCTCATCCACCGGCACCAGCGCCGCCGCGGGCTTGCCGTACTCGCTGATCACGATATGCGCGCCGCCGTGCCGCACCCGGCTCACCAACTGGCCGAGCTCATTGCGCGCCTGCACCAGCGGATACGTCTCATCCTCCATACCAAAACTGTACACACTCGCAGGTGCGCACACAGCGTCTTCTTCCCCTCCCTCTCGGCCCGGTGTTCCCGGATGCCGCCGTCTGACCGGGCCAGCAGCCTCCGCACGACGCGACACCCCAGCGGCACGATCTGTCGACCGGTACGCTGCCTCCACCACCCAGTTCCTCGCACAGCACGTAACCGTGTTCTCCGCGAGAGCAGAGGCGAGCCGCAGCGGGCTTGATGGAGCGGCTGACGATCCTGGGCTCTCCGCGAGAGCGGAGGTGAGCCGCAGGCAGCGGCTGCGCGCAGTCGCTGAGGCGTCACTGGGCCTGCTCATGCAACGCTTCGACCAGACGGACCGACAGCTCGCTGATCATGAGTCCCGTCTCGATGCGCCGCAGAGATCGCGGTGGCCGCTGGCGGTGCTGGTGTCGGTGGTCGGTGCGGCCGTGACGATCTGAATTGCGTCGGCTGCCGACGACGCCCCCAGCTTCGGCGGGGGTGAAGCATTCCGCTTTCGACACCCCGCCCAGAAGAAGCGTCACAGCGCGTCGATAGCCTGCACGATCAGAGACCGGGCATCAGCTCCGTACACTGCCATAGCCCGCAGTCGTTCAAAGGCGTTCTCATACAGCTCGATTTCGCTGGGTTGCGTCACTGTGACCTGGGCGGAGATGAGTTCCACTGAGACCAGCGTGTTGTCATAGATGTGGAACGTCTCCATAGGCCAGATCGACCGGGACGCACGCGAGGCGGGGATTACACCGAGCGAAACGGAGGGCAGCGCTCCTGCCGTCAGTAAGTACCCGAGCTGCGCAGCCATCGACTCGGCATCGCTGACCTGGTACCGCAACGCCGCCTCCTCAACCAGCAGGACAAAGTGGCGCCCACCCCTGTACAGGATTTGCGATCGGTTGAGCCGCGCGGTCACTGCGTCTGCAACGTCGTCCGGCAGGTCTCTGAACTGGGAGATCAGTGTCATCAGCCCTGTCGCGTAACCGGCGGTTTGCAGCAGGCCAGGAACGAGCGTTGCCGAATAGACCCGGAAAGTCGAAGTGGATTGAAACAGTGCCAGGTAGGAATACTGGAGCTGTTTCAACCCCTGGCGTGTCTTACGGCGCCACTCGACGTACAGAGCTGCTGCATTCGGCGACTGGGCAATTACCTCAGGCGTCTGATCAGCAACTCCGCACGCGGCGCACCATCGTCGGATGTCCTCCGGGGACGGCGGCGTGCGGCCATTCTCGATGCGCGAAGACTTCGAATGCGACCATCCACACAGCGAGGCCAGCTCAGTACCTGTGAGCCCCGCCTCGGCCCGTACCTCCCGCAATCGCTGCGCTACCGCTTCGCGGGCAGCCTGAGCCGAGGACGACGGGGACAGGGGCATGGGCTGGCTCGGCCTTCTACACCTTGTAGTTCTCGTGGGGCACGGCCCGCGACCACACCGCCTCGAACGCGGCTTCGCACAGCGCGGCCACGTCCGGCTCCTGACTGGTCTCCCCGCCCGCCGAGCAGCCATCACCTGTGAAGTGGTTCCACCGGATGAGGCTGCCGTCGATGAGCCAGAAATCATTGCCGGGCAGGGCAAGGTCCGACGCCTGCCGCCGGGGCAGCCACCGCACCTGCTCCCCGGCGATGACGTTCTTGAACGTCCCGTCGTACAGGAACCGCGTGTACTCGCTCACCGGCTCGGAGACGACCCGGGCCCGGCGCACCGTGACACCACGCCCCACCGTCTCGGCGATCAGGTCGTGCCACGGGCGCCACCAGGACACCCGGTCGTCCGGGTCCAGACGCACGCCGGCGCGCCAGTCTGCGAACGGGCCCGTCTCGTAGTCGACAGCGTACGAATCGCGCATCTCCAGATGAACCGCAGACCGGGTGGCCGAGCCCAGGAGCTCAGCCCAGGTCGAAACGGTCGAGCTCATCACACGCCTCCCTGACGATCGCTGTCATACGCGCCGGAATCCTGATCACGGTTTCCGTGTCTGGGATGCCCTTGGCGTGTCCCGGTACTTCGAACGCCGCACACTTGGCATGGAGCCCAGCTCCCGCCTTCCATCCCTGCAGGACCAACTCCTCGCGCTCCTGGTCGACCCACACGGTAGGGCTCTCCCCTTCCGAGGTGGACGGGTCGATCCCAATGAACCGTAGCTCCGGCATAGCGCCCTCCCTGACGAGGTGTGCACCGATGTTCGCCACCCTCACGGCACATACCAAATCGGTCAAGACCGCTGGCGCCCGTTGCCCTGCACGGACCAACTGCCGTGCACAACGGTGCACATCGGTAGCCACCGTGGATAGCGCATTCCTACGTTGTGAGCAGGGACGCCCCGCCCACCCGTCCACGCACGCCGCTCCCCTTGCACGGCGGCACACCTCCCCGGAGGCACGCCCATGCCCACAGTCAGCACAGACGAACTCCTCCAGCAGGTCATCGATCGCGCTGTCCGGTCCGGACCGCTGCGGCAGTACAACGACCTGGTGCTCTCCGCGCAGGCGGAGGTGAGCCGAGGCCGCCCACGCCGCCCGGTTCGAGGCGAAGGTGCTCTCCGCGCAGGCGGAGGTGAGCCGTCGGACGATCTGAGGCTAGCTTTTCACGCTAAGTGCTCTCCGCGCAGGCGGAGGTGAGTCGGCGATTCAGCGGGGGCTGGACGACCCGGTGTGCTCCTCACGCGACCGGAGATAGGTCGTGCTCTCCGCGCGAGCGGAGGTGACCCGGGTCGTCGTTCTTGCAGTACATCGCCCGAGTGGTGCTCTCCGCGCGAGCGGAGATGCCCCGCACTCGACATCCAGCCGGACGACGCAGTCTTGGTGCTCTCCGCGCAGGCGGAGGTGAGCCGGAGGTCGGCGACATCGAGGGCGACTGGCCGTGGTGCTCTCCGCCCGAGCTGAGGTAAACCGGCACTTCCTTGGAGGTGAACGCACGTGGCTGTGCTCTCCGCGCGCGGAGAGCACATTTCCCACTCAGTGACCACACACCCCACGTGCGGCTCACCTCCGCTCGCGCGGAGAGCACCGTCCGGGCAACCGGCAGGGGCGGGGCCGTCTACCTCGACCGGTTTCCGGTGCCTTCCCCAGGTCCACTACTGCTAACAAGGGGAGGCCTGTGGCCCGTACGGGTCGGGGAGGGGAAGCTCGTGAACTTCTCGTTCGAGTGCGGGTGGTGTGGCGAGGACTGCGTCGTTTACGGCGAGCCCACCGGTTTCTGGCGGGAGCTGTACCGGGTCCCGGACGAGTGGAACTGCTGGTCCTGCGATGGGCTGAACTACACGCACGACCCGCCGTGGACACCAGCGGAGTAACTGACGCCGGCCGTGCGGCGCAGGCAACGGGCAGCGCATCCCCGTGCGCGCTGCGAGAGGGCCTCTTCACCGGCTTCGGTCTGGGGTCCGCCAGGCGAGCTTCTGATTGAAGCCCGCGATCATCTCCAGCTCGGCGGCCGTCTCTCGTCGGCGGGCTCCATTGCCCGCAGGTGTGCAGCATGGAACGGGCGGCGTCGGCTGTGACGAACGCGTCGCGGGCATCGGTCCGGGCCAAGCCGGGAAAGACCGGCGATCCGCCGCATCGTCGGGCCCGACACGGCGACTTTGCAGCCCGTGGCGTGGGCGACCGCGAGCGGTAGGGCACCGAGGTGCAGCAGCCGCTCGTTCGACAGCCGTGGTGTGCTCCGGCTTGTTGCGGCGACCGGGCGCTGCGGTCGGTCGCCCCCACAGACGGTTTCGCGCCAGAAGCGTGTTGTCGGCCAGCTCGTGGTCGACGGTCTGGCGGCGTATTGCCTGGGAGTGGACAATTTTTGCCGACATTCGTGTCATACGGGCGGACTCAGGGGGCGGGTATGGGTGTGCTGTGGAAGCTGGAACCGGCGACGGCGGCCAAACACCGGCTGTATCAGCGGTATCTGGATGCCTGGTGGCCCATCCTGCTGCAGACGTCCCAGCGCACGGGATATGCCCGGCCCCGGGTGACCCTGCTGGACGCCTTCGCCGGCCCCGGACGCTACGAGGACAACGAGCCCGGCTCCCCGGTGTTCATTCTCGATCGCCTGCTGCGCCACAAGGCGGTCGACCGCATGGCTCTGAGCCCGGAGCGCGTGCACCTGGTGTTCATCGAGAAGGACCGGGCCCGTCACGAACATCTGATGGCGGAACTGACCGCCAAGTTCGGCTCGCTGGCGGGGCTGCCCGTGCGGGTGGAGGTCCGCCGTGGTGAAGCCGGCCGCGACAGCCTGGCGATCCTCAGCGAGCTCGGCGCCTGGGGCCACCCCATTCTGGGCATTTTCGACAGCTGGGGCAGCGTCAACGTACCCCTGGACGTCATGCGGCGCATCGCTCGCAACCCGGCCAGCGAAGTCATCACCACGTTCGGCCCCAACTGGTTCAGCCGCCGCGAAGACCTCAACGCCGACATCCTCGACGCGGTCTTCGGCGGCCGCGCCTTCTGGACCCCGGCCGCCGACGAGTCGCGCTCTGACGAACGCTGGCGCGAGTGGCTGCGCACCTACCGGGATGCGCTGCGGCGTGCCGGCTTCGGCTACCAGCTGCAGTTCGAACTCGTCCCTCGCACCGGGCAGCCGCTCTACCTCGTCTTCGGCACCGGCAACCCCAAGGGCCTGCTGGCGATGAAAGACGCCATGTGGAAGGTCGACGGCCTGGACGGCCAGAGTTTCCGCGACCCGCGCGCCCGCGGCGCCACAGCCGAGGGCCAGCTCGACCTGTTCCAGGAAGCTGGCCTGGTCGACGACGAACTGCTCGAACTGGTCACCCAACGGCTGCGCACCGGCACGGCAACGGTGGAGGAAGTCGGCCAGTGGCTGCTGACGGAGACCGCCCGCTGGATGCCCAAGCACGCGCTCCAAGCAGTTCGGCAGATGCGCCGGGACGGCCTGATCACCGTCCCGGGCACAGGAAAGCTCACCACGAAGAGCTTGGTCAGCCTGTAGGCACGGCTGCGGGCCTGGGCATCTGGTCCCAGGTACGGCCTTGCAGACGGCGGCCGGACGCCTTCGGCGTACGCCCTCCCCACTGTTTGAAAAAGAAGGCCACGCCCGCGTCCAGGCACACGTCCCGGACCCCGGTGATCCACTCCTCTTCCACAGGCCGGAAGTGCGGGCCGGACTCACCGCCGGCGATCACCCAGTGGATGTCCGACAGGTCCAGGCCGTCCAGCGGGCCCAGCAGCGGCTCGCAGGACAAGAACCGCACCGCCGCCGGCACCTGCCGCAGGTCGTCGATGCGCGGCAGTTCCCTGGCCGTCTCCACGGACACGCCCATCCACACGTTGGGCGGCCACTCCAGCTTCTCTGCGACCTGCCGCAGTCGGCGGGCGCGCTTGGTCAGCACCTGGTAGGTGTGCTGCGGCGTCTCCGCCATCACCGCGAAGACCTGCCGGACGAAGCCGAGCGGCACCCGGGCGTGGAAGAGGTCGCTCATGGAGTTCACGAACACCGTCCGCGGACTCCTCCACCCGTACGGCACTCGCAACGCGTCCGGATGCACCGTCAGCCCGAACCCTGGTCCGGACGTCCGGGGATCCCCGTCGTTCTGGTACTTCGCCGACCCCATTGCCTTCAGCCGCTTCGCCAGCGTCAGCGCGTAACAGTTGTCACAGCCTTCGGAGACCCGGTCGCACCCGGTCGTCGGGTTCCACGTCGCCTCGGTCCACTCGATCGTGCTCCGGTCACTCACCGGACACCCCTCCCCACGCCACGCACCGGCCACGGGTACGCGAAGCAGCCTGCCCAACGAACCCTGGCCCCAGCGGACACCGGCATCCAACCACCGCCTGCCCCACGGGCGCTCCCGATACCCCTAAATGGAACATCTGTGCGTATCCCCTTTCAAGAGATCTGCCGCATCGGTCATGTCACGACAACCGCGACCAGCCACCAGCGACCATCCGGTCACGCGGACGATCAGCCTCCGTACCCACAGCACGTCCTGGGGCGCCGGCCGCCGCAGCGGCCATGGCGGCCCGGGCTTTCGCTGCTCCTACCGCGTACACGGCGACCCGGCCCCGCGGGACCGGCGCATCGGCCGGCGCCGGGCCCCGGGCGGCGAGCCAGGCGCTGCTGCGCACGGCGAGCAGGTGGCCGGCGGTGCGCCAGCGCGCCTCCTGTGCGACGGCCTCCGCTGCCTCCTCGGCGGCTTGGGCCGTGGGGTGCAGGTGACGGCGGCGCCGCTGCACGGCCCGGGCCTGCTCGGCTTCCTCCATGGCCTGCGGCCCGCGGCCGAGCGCCCACAGCGCCGACCGTCGGCACTTGTGCAGCAGGGATTCGGCGGCCAGCCGGCCCGTCACCGCGGCGGTCACCTCGTTCCCGCCGCCCGCCCGGGCCTGGTCGCAGGCGTGCTGGAGGTGGGCTCGTATCGCGGCCTCGGTGTCGTCGGACAGCCCCGCGGCCGCGCTGGAGCCCACCGGATGGCCGCAGCCGGCCACAACCGCGGCGACCGCCTGCCGGATCAGCGTCTCGGTCTCCTCCTGAGCCCGGCACACCCCGCACAGCCCGCCCGCATCCGGCGCCCCGCACCGCTGACACGGCCGGGCCCGGCGAGCCTGCTCGGCGGCCTTCGCCTCGACCCGGACCCACTGCGCGGCTGCCGCACGGGCAGCCTCGGCCTCGGCAGCCTGCCGACGGCGCTGCTCGTCACTGGCCAGATCCGCGGTCACCACGCCACGCAGCCGGCCCTCCACCGCCTGCCGACGGATCTCGGAGTCGGCGTCAGGCAGCTCGGCCCGCACCTGCCCCGCGACGCGGGCGCGGCGCTGGCGCCGGTCGGCGAGCAGGTCGGAACACCGCTCGCACGCGGCGCCGGTGGGCATCAGGACGCCTTCGTCGCAGCGGGCGTCGGAGCACGGGCTGGACCGGGGCAGGCCGCGGCCGAGCAGCCAGCCGACCGGGTCAGTCACCGCGTCCGGTCCGCCGGCCTGGGCCACCAGACGCCGCGTCAGCCGCGCGGCCAGGGCCCCGGCGGCGCAGTCCGGGCCGACGACGCCGGCGGCGTAGCGCAGTTCACGGCGGACCGCCTGCTCCACCACGCGGCGGGCCCCGGACGTTTCCAGCCGGGCCCAGAGCATCTGCACCGGCTCCAGGACCGCCTCGAGGTCGCCGCGCGGCCGCGGAATCTTGCCCCGCGAACCACTGGCGCGCCCCAGGCCGGACCTGGTGCGGGGCATGCGTGCATGCTCCTGCCCCGAGGGGGTCTTGGTCGAGGCTTGGCCCGCTACGGCCGCCTGGGGCTGTCCGTTCTGCTGAGGGACGGTGGCGTGGAGGCTGTTCGGCTTGTCCCCGCGCAGCGGGCCACCTGCACCCTCTGCCGCCTGCAGCTGAGCCTCGTCTCGGCTGTCCGCGGGCTGATCCTCACGCCCACACGCACGCTCCGGCAGACCACCGGACCCTCCACGGCCTTCGCCGGAAAACCCACAAGCACCCGCACCATCCCCCACCTCAACTGCCCCAGAAGCGTGACCCGTGTGAAGGTGTGCGGTATCCGCGCGGTCCGCTGACTCCGCCTCCACAGCCTCCACAGGACCCGAAACCCCAGTAACCCCACGGGCTTCGTCCTGCCCCGCAGGCCCAAGATCTCCGTGTGCGGTATCCGCGCGGTCCCGAATCCCCGCGGTTCCCGCTCCGTACGGCCGGCCGGCGTCCGTACGGCGGCCCCGCGCCTTCGCCACCGGCACCACACACACCCGGCCACGGCCGAGCATCCGCGACGCCGTCTCCCCCCGCACCGTCTGCACCAGCCCCGCACGCTCGAACCGGCCCAGCAGCCGGGCCGCGGCATCCGCGGAACACCCCAGCAGCCGCGCCACCGTGGCCGCCGGACGCCCCCGGTCACCGGCCACCGTGCCCGGACACAGCCGCAGCCAACCCGACGGAGCCGTCGACAGCACCATCAGCAACAGCCCCAGCCGGTCCATCGCCGCCCCCTTGCCGCACCGCCCCGCCAGCAGCCCCCGGCCCTGACCACCCCAGCCCGGAGCGAACAGCGCCTCGCACAGAGCCAGCAGCACCGCGAGCTCCGGACGCGACAAGGCCAGCGGCTGCCGCCGGTCCCCCGCCTCCTGCGCCCGCACCAGCGGCACGACCGCACAGTCCAGCGCCGGACACCCAGATCCGTTCAGCACCACGCGGTCGTCCAGGTCCCCGGCCTGACGCAGCTCGGGCAGCACCGTACGCGCCACCTGCTCCCGCCCCACCCCCAGCCACCGGCCCAGCTCACGCGTCTGGATCACGACCCGGTGCCCGCGGCCCGCGCGAGCCTTCGCCATCAACACCACGGTGGCCAGCCGCGCCCCGTACGACGCACCCGCCAACGCCGGACCATCCACCAGCGCACGCACCGCACCCAGCAGCCGCGCCTGCATGCTCTTCGTCAGCAGCAGCGGATTACCCAGACCCAGCTCCACCACCGGACCCGGCTGCTGGTCCGGCCGGTCCGGAACCGCCCGCAGCACCCGGCGCTGCCCCGGCACCCACCCCGCGGCCTCCACCGCGAGCGCGCTCACCGGGACACCCCGGCCGCAACGGACAGGCGCACCGACGCCGACCGACGCGCGACGGATGAGATCAGAGCAGGAAAGAAGCGGGTGAAGGTCGTCATCTGCCGACCTTCACCCGCTACGCCTGTGGATAGATTTCCGCGGGCCGCCGCTCCCGCCCCGCGAACCACCGTCTTGGGATACGGTCCCGCCAGGCGGGAAAACCGCGATACCGGGGCCGCCGCCGGACCGGCTGGCCGAGCCGCCGCCCGCAGGCATCGACGGCACCGTTCACGCCGACGGAACCCGACCGCGGACCGTACCGCCGCGCGCGGCACTGCAGCGAAAACCGACCGCGCGAGCGGACAAAACGGGCGCCGCGTCAGCAGGAGTGGCGCATTACACGCCATTCGGGCATGGGTGAGCTGACAGATGGCAGCAGTGTGCTGCATTATGGGGATGTCCTCGCTCCTAGGAGTGGGTACGACAAAGCCCCGCTTCGGTGGGGCAGCTCTGGGGAGAGCAAATCGCTCGGAGCGATGCCGGCGTGGCAGCCGGGTCAAACCGGGCGCTGGGACGGTCGGCAAACCGGACCAGCAGTACGGGCCGCGAGGCCGGGTGGTGTCGGCAAACACCTACCGGGCAGCGGCCAGGCGGTAGAGGAGGCCCCTCGGCAAAGGGGCCAGGCCCACCGCCTCGGAAGGACTACGTCATCTCAACCTCCGCGGAAGCGGTGGTGTGCCCGCACCCGGACCGGCGCGGAAGAACAAAGGCACCCATCAGCCGGAGCGACGCGCAGGTCATCGCTACTACGGCAGTGGGTGCCTTGTGTGTCTGGCGGAAGGGACGGGTACGCTTGTCCACGTCGAGACCAATCGTAGGTAGGTCTGCGGCCGTGCCCCGGAGTGCAGCCTCGCGGGGCTTAGCCATGTCCGTATTGATCTTATCTGCGGACACAGTACTTCCCGCACGGGGTGTAACGACACTCTGGGGCCCTCCGTGTCGGCCTTTCTCAGCGACGTCTTGACGTCCCGCCAGCTCGTCGGGACCGCCCTTGCCCGGCCCCTGCGGCGCGACCGGAGCGTGTTGACCGGCATGATGAGCGGCATGTACGTGACGTCGACTGATGCTGACCCCTTGGACGTGGAGACCTTCGCCAAGCCGGTACAGCAGCGCCGCTTCGCCGCAGCGATGGAGCGGATCGCTGCCGACCGGGCGCCCGGCACTCCCGTGCGCGTGTACATCAGCGCAGCACCCAGGATGATGAACAGTCCCAAGTGGGACAACTGGCTGGCCCAGATCACCGAGGAGCTGCCCGACGGCGTCGACATCCTCCACTACCGCAACGTCTTCACCGATGACCGCCCGTACGACTGGGACAGTCTCGTCCAAGAGATCGACGGCATCGTTATGGTCGGCAAGCAGAAGCGGGCCGGCAGCCGTGTGTACCTCTTCGGCCCCATCGCCCGACTCGAACTCCGCTCGCTCGTCGCGAGCAAACCCGTCCTGCTCTACGGGCACAACCTCGGACTCATCCCAGTCATCGACTGCAGGAGTCAGGTCCTTCCCCCCGAAGAAGCGCCTCGGCTGAAGCTCGTCGCACCGAAGCGCTGGCAGCCGAAGAGCAAGACGCTGAAGGCCGCCCTCACCGCCCTCAACCCAGATAGCGCGGCGAAAGAGAAGCACACGATCGTGCGAAATCATCTTGCTCATCCCTTCGTCGCGCCTTCGCACCGGGCGTAGCGCTGTGTCGCTGGCAGGAGCGAAAGCGGTTTGGCCACGAACCACGACGTGACCTCCGACCGTTCCGCACGCGCCTAGGTCAGACGCGCGTCGCTCTGGGTGCCTTCTCTGCTCGACCGTTCCGCACGCGCCTGGGTCAGACAGCACCCGCACAGAACGGAGACGACACCGTGCCGACCGTTCCGCACGCGCCTGGGTCAGACCCTTACCGACGTGGCACTTAGCTCACGCTTGGCTGTGTCTTCACCAGGGGCGAGGGACGCCAGCGAATCACTCCGCTGGGGTGACACCATGCCCGGAGGGCCGATGCCTTCTCGCTTCAGCGCACCCCGCCTTCCGCCCTGTGGGACGAGAGGTCTTACAGGTGCTCGGCGAGCGTTTCGTGTCTCCCCTGTGTCAGAGGCGACAGGCGAATCAAAGATCACGGCGTGGCGGGCGATGTTCCGCGCCGCGTTGTGATCTCGATCCATGCTCGATTCACAGTTGGTGCAGTGAAACACCCGGTCGTTCAGCGTCAGGCGTGGGTTTTGCCATCCGCAGTTCGAGCAGGTCTTGCTGGATGGCCACCAGCGGTCCAGGACCGCCAGCTTAGAGCCGTACCAGGAAGTCTTGTAGGTGAGCTGCCGGCGGACTTCACCGGGCGCGGTGTCGAGGATCGCCCGGTTCAGCCCGGCCTTCTGCCGGCCCCGTTTGCCGGGGGCCTCAAGGGTGCCGCGGGCGGAGCGGGTCATCCCGGCGATGTGCAGGTCCTCCACCGCCACCGTCGAAAACCGGGTCGTGAGCTGTTTGGTCATCGCGTGCAGCACCGTGGCCCGCCGCACTGCCACCTCATGGTGCAGGCGGCCAACCCGGCACCGTGCCTTATGACGGCGCGCCGAGCCCTTCTGCGTCCGGGATAGGGCCCGCTGCGCTTTCGCGAGCCGCTTCTCAGCCCTCGCAAGGTGCCGCGGGTTGTCCACGAACCGGCTCTCCGGCTCGTCCGCGTCCAAGGGCTGGGAGAGCGCAGCGAGGTACTTCACGCCGAGATCGACACCGACGCTGCCGCGCCTAGCCTGGGCCTTCGTCGGCTTGGCGGGCAGCTCAACGACGACCTTGCACAGCACCGACGCATACCAGCGGTGCCCACCCCGCGAGACGGTCACCGACTGCACCTGCGCACTGCCATGGTCCAGCAGCCGCACGAGACGCTTCGCGGAGTCGTGCAGCCGCACTTCACCAACCGTCGGCAGCCGCAACCTGCGGTACCCCACCGGCCGGATCCGGGGCCGCTTCACATCGTGATGCAGCCGAAACGCATCCCGACAGCGGCTCTTCTTCTTGAACCGGGGATAGCCCACTGCACGGCCAGCCCGCTTCCCAGCCACAGAGTCGAGCCAGTTCTGCCACGCCCGGTCCGCGTCGATGAACGCCGACTGAAACGCGTGCGTGTTCACCTCATGCCACCACGGACACGGCCGCTCCGGCCCCAGCACGCCCTCCGGCAGGCCACCCTTGCGTGAATCGCCTTTGATCAGGTTGAGGTGCTTCTGAATCTGAGGTTTCGACGGCACCGGCACCTTCACCCGCCGCCGCGCCTCCACATCCGGCATACCCTGGTCGACGAGCGCCTGGACCTGGCACCGCCACTCCGTGTGGGCAGCCACCTTCATGCCCAGCGCGTGATTGAACGCCCACCGCGCTGCCCCGGCGTGCCGGAGCAGCACCTCCACCTGGGCAGGACGAGGATCCAGCGTGAACCGGAATGCCTTGAGGACTTCCTGCTGCACGGCCATGAACCCCCTTCGTCTAGTCTCAACCCAACCGAACGACCGTGCTGGCTCCGGTCACGAGCGCACCTGTACAAGAGCGTGGGCTCCGAAAGCCCGCCAATGTGGCTCTGTTGGGTTGAGCTTCGTGAGAGTGCCAGTCTTGAGGTGTTCCGACGGATGCGCTCGGCCATGCGGCGAGCCCTCCAGGGGCAAGGCGTGGGTGCTTCCACCCGGCCGTTGCTGCTGCTTGAGCGATTGCTCACGACCGTAGGCCTCGATCGCATTTATAGCAAGGTGGCGAGTCGGTGGGCCCCAACTCACTCTCACTGTTGTTCGAGGGCATTGCGTCACTCTGTCGGTCAGTACGTCGGCAGGTGGTACCCCATCTTGTAGAGGTGGCCGGGCTTGATCAGCTCGGTGACCTCGACGGCTCGCCGGTTGTCGGAGTAGACGATGCGAAAGATTTCCAGGACCGCCACGTCGCCGGGAAGCTCGAGATGCTGGTGCTCCTCCTGGGTGGCTTTGCGGGCGGCGACTTCGTCGGCCTGCTCCCGCGGCGGGTATCCCATCTCCCCGAGCAGTGTGGGAGAGCCGCCAGGGATTTTGCGGCGGTCGGCCAACCGTGTGCCTCTGGCGAGGTCGATCGGGTAGTACGAGTTGACGAGTTCCGCCGGCTCGTCGTCGATCAGTCCGATGCGTGACCGCAGCATGGCGGTGCCTTGCTCATCGAGTCCGAGCACCTTTGCGACTCGCTTCGGTGGCTTCACCTCTGCGACTCGCAGAATCTTGTTACTGCCGCGTTGGTCGCGCTGAGTGGCTTCACTGATCCAGCGGTACGGTTCGCCTGGCTCGGACGGCGCCATGTAGGACGCGGGAGAGATGGTCAGGGCGGCGTGCTCCCGAACGAAGACGCCGCTGCCAGATCGTCCCTCGATCAGCTCTTCATCCTTGAGCGTGGCCAACGCGCGCTGCACTGTCATGTTCGAGGTGCCGTACCGGTCCTGCAGGTAGCTGTTGCTAGGTACCTGGCTGCCGGGCTCCCATTCGCCAGCCATAATCGCTGCACGGATGTCTGCCGCGATTCTTTCGGCGATCGGCCGCTTGTCCTTGTGCCTGGTCAAGTTCAGTCAACCTCGATCTCGTATCGGATCCGTCGAGGCCCCTTCATGACCATCAGCGAAACCTCTATGGGGTCGCCGTCGGATGCTCGCGAGGTGCGGAGCAGTGTGAGTACGCCCTCGCCCGTCGCTAGGCCGAGTTGGTCACCTTCGCTGTCGGTGGCGGGGCGGACGCCGACTTCTTCGGTTACGAACCGCGGCACGTGACCAAGCTTCGCGAGGAGCGTCGGAGCTCCACCTCGAATCTTGCGAAGCTCGGCGAGGGGGGTCCCTGCGGCGACATGAAGGGGGTACCAGGAGTCGGTCAGCTCAATGGGCGCGCCGTTGACGCACATGACGCGCCGTCGCACCACGGCCGCCTCGTCGGTGTCCAGGTTCAGGGCGCGTTTCACCTCGGGTGGTGGTGGCGCTTCCCCTGCCTCGATCAGTCGCTGCGTGCCGCCGCTGCTGGCACTCTCCGCGGTCCATGCGTCGACATCGCCTGGATCTCGTGGCGTCACGTACGGGAGTGACTCTCCCGTCCACTTGCTGCTCATTCGTCACCTCCTCGTTGGAGTTGGCCGTCGCGGCGGCGGGCGCCGCGATAGTCCTGACCTCCACCTTAATCCCTTGATTGTCACAAGAGAGAGGCTGGTGCCAGCCTTTCGCGCCTCGCAAGCCTTGATATAAAACCTATCGAGCAAGTATGGTTGCTGCCAGATGCGAAGCTTGCGATCGGAGGACTTGGTGCTGAGTGTGAAGGAGGTCGCAACGCGCTTGAACGTGCATCCGGCGACCGTCTATAGGTGGATCAAGGTCGGACACATGAAGGCCTTGCGACACGGCAAGCCTTATGAGCCCAGCGATGAGCAGCGTGCCGGTGGCGCGATCCGCATCCCGGAGTCCGAGCTGAACCGTCCGCCCGAGTCTGCGGAGGCCGTCTAATGATCGCCTGCGCCGCCGAGCCGATCCGCCTCCCGCAGCTCACCACGCAGTTGCGCGTCGAGCCGTCGGTCGCGACAGCGCCGGTGCTGCTCGCGGCCTAACCCGCCGGGTCTTCGGGCCCGGCTCCCCCACCCGGAACCGCCCCCGCGGGCGGCGCCGGATGAGGGAGCCGGAACGTCGGTTCCTCGCAAGAGCACCACCGCAGTAGTCGTCCGCCCCTCGGGGCGGCCGGGGTAGCCCCAGCTTGCTGAGGGCGTGAGAGCACCATCGAACTCCCCCGGAGCCTGACGGCACGACGACTGCGTGCACGTCGCAGCGCTGTGCGCTGTCTGTCCTGCGGGACGCCGGCCTCGTGCCGTGCGGCCCGGAGGGCGGAGAGAGCATCGCGATCCGCGTCCCCGCCGCTCCGTCCCTGAGGAGGCCTGATGTCTGCTTCGACCCTTGAGCGCACCGCTCGTCCCCGCCGGAGCCGGACCCGCTCCTGTGCCGTCAACGCCCGCCCGGCACTCGCCGTCTCCACCCTCAAGCCCCACCAGTACGACTTGCGCCCCGACTGCGCGTCGCTGGTCTGCCCCGACTGCGAGACGTGGGTGCCGATCACCGGCCTCCAGACCAAGAAGCCCAAGCTCGTGCCGCACGACACTGGCCGTGCGGGCACGGACGCGGCCGTCCGCTGCCGCCTGGGCAGCAACCGCCTGATCACCGTTGACATGACGGTCAAGAAATGGCAGGAGCGTCTGGTCGGCGGCGCCTCGGAGACCGTGCACCGCCGCCGGACCACCGTGCGGCGCAAGCCGAAGGTCGCGCCCGCCCCGGCCGTCAGCCAGATCGCCGTGCAGAAGCAGACGGCGACGACGGTCGGCGACTCTGGCGACGGCCGGCCCCTGTGGCTACTGCGCGAGATGAAGTGGGCGTCGACCGAGTCCGCGGTCCGCGACGCCGACACCCGCCGCACGCAGCTGCCCGACGGTGACGCGCCGCTGGGAGCGCCGCCGGTACCGCTTAAAACGCTGCGCCCCGAGCGCCGCGTGAGCTGACCCGCTCTGAACGAACGACCACGGCCCGGGCGCCCCGCACGTGAGCGGAGCGCCCGGGCCGTGGCTGCTCGCCCGGCGGCCGTTCCTGACGACGTGAGGAGCACTCCATGCCTGTTCCGACCGACCCCCGCACTCCCCAGCAACGCGTTCAGGACCAGCTGACGGCGGCGCGTCGCACGCTGGCCGGGCCGAGCCTGTCCCGTTCGGAGCGGGTCCGGCTGGCCGACCGCATCCACGACCTCACCGAGCAGGCCAAGCGCTTCGGTATCTGATCTGCCCCGCGACGAACGACCACGGCCGTCCCCGCCCGCAGTTCTGGACGGGGGCGCGCCGTGGCTGTCCGTACGGCAGTCGACAGCCCCCGGGGAATCGCACTCCCCGGGGGCTGATCTCACGCACTGGACCACTTGGGAAGCCCAGATGGACATCAGCATTGCACGGCCGCTTGCCCCTGCCGCGGCGCAGTTCCTCCCCGTGACGGGCGAGGCCTCGCGGCAGGAGGTCGAGGCGCAGATCGGTCCGCGTCGCAGGGGCGCGATCTACCAGAACACGGATGGTGCGTTCGAGGTGCTGTCGGTGGTCACCGATCCCGTCGAGGCCCGCGTGTTGCTGCGCCGGGAGAGCGCGCGGTGGGCGCTCATCGTCCGCGACGTACTGCGCGCGGGCGGCGAGCCGTTCGCCGTCGGGTCGGTGTGGAGCGTCTCCGACCACCTGGTGCGCGAAGCACCGGACCGCACCCGCAGCAGTTGGGGCACCGCGGCGTGACAGCAGCCGCTGAACCGAGAGGAACGATCACCATGCAGACCACCCCGGACGCCTTCTGTTCCGCGCACGGCGACATCACCACTTGGTCCGCCGCCGACTTCGAGGGCTACGAGCACATGCTGGAGGCCGCGAGCCCGGTCTACGCCGAGGCCGCCGCGAGCGACCGCATCATCGTCGGCCGTCACGCCGAGGGCAGCACGGTCGTCGCAGACCTGGCTCTTCGGCCGTTCATGGCGAGGACCACGGGCAGCGGTAAGAACCCGGCTGTCCCGGTCGCTGTCGTGCTTCAGCAGATCCGTGAGCAGCTGGCCGCGACACGCCGAAAGCTCGTGGCCACGCACCTGTCGCGTTCGCAGCGACGGGAGATCGCCGATCGGATCTGGGAGCTGTCCGAGGCCGAGCGTCGCCTGACGGCGTAGCCGGTACTGCGGCGAACGACCACAGCCGTTCCTGTCCAGCACCGTACGGACGGGAACGGCTGTGGCTGCTCGGCGACGAGTGGTCAGCACAGAGACGGCCCCGGAGATAGCGCTCCGGGGCCGTCGGCAGGTCGACACCCTTTAGCGAGAGGAACGCGACCCGTGACCATCATGGCAGTGAGTGCCGCTCAGGCCCAGGCGATGCGGCGGCCGGCCCTGCAGGCCGCCGTCGACGCCCAGGCGCGCTGCGCGGAGAAACCCGACAACACCACGGACGAAGCGAACCAGCACCTGTGGTTCCGCGGTGACGGCGAGAAGCTGGCCGTCTGGCACATTCGTGCGGCCTACCTGCGCCGGTACTGCACCGGCTGCCCTGTCCTTCAGCAGTGCCGGGAGCTGGCGCTGCGCGAGGGTGACGGCGACATCAACCGTGGCGACGACATGGTGCGCGCCGGGCTGACCACGCAGGAGCTGGGGCACCTGGCCCGGGAGCAGGAGATCCGGCTGGTGGAGGCCGCGGCCGCGGACCGGCTGGCCGCCGAGCAGCGCCGGGCGGTCAACCAGGCGGCGGTGCGCGTCATGCACGCTCTCAAGCCCACTGGCCCGGTGCAGGCGGCCCGCACGGAGTTGGCCGCCGCGGTCGCGGCACGGCGCGCCAGTAACGGTTGGGGGCGTGCGGCATGAACCACCAGCCCGCCTCCAAGGCACCCGTACGGACTGCGGAGCAGCTGCAGACGGAGCAGGCCGACCTCTTCCTGCGTCTGGCCCGTGAGGCCGATGCCCGGCTCGCCGACCGTCGTGACCAGGACGGCAAACGGTGACCGGGGCCTGCCAGGCCGCCCGGATCGTCCGGGGTCTGGCCGCGCTGCGCTGGACGTGCTGGATCTGCGGTGTGCACGTGGACGACTACCTCACGCGCTGTCCGATTCAGCACTGACCAGCCATCCGTTGCCCATGGGGGCCGGCCGTCCGCACGACGGGCGGCCGGCCAGCTCTTTGCACGTCTCCGGCCCGGTACAGCACCGGGGTCTTCCTCCCCCGCCAGGAGTCTCAATGACGACCACCCGACCCGACTCCGCGACGACCACCCCCGGCACGGCTCCGCGGCTCCCGGAGTCGCTGTGTCGGCACATGCCGCCGTGCCCGACCGCCGACAGTCCGGACCGTGAGGCCGCCCGCGTTGTGGCCCGCCACCCGGAGCAGGGCTGGAGCCTGTTGTGCAACGCCGTCCTGCTGTTCGAGGACACCGGCGAGCTGCTGCCCGACGGGCAGGTCATCGCTCCGCACCGGTGCCTCGGGGCCGCGGCCTGACGGCTGCCTGATCCGCCCGCACCGACCACCCATCTCCTGGTGGCCGGTGCGGGGGGTGACGGGAGCCGGACAGTCCGGACCGATCGCAACAGGGGGTTTTCATGACCTGGTTCATCAGCAAGCGCCGGCACGCCGAACGTGCCCAGTACGCCGCTCGTGTCCAGGCGGTGCAGGGTCGGCTGGCCCGCGTCAAGAGCGACCGAGATGGTGCGACCGCTGCCGCCAGCGCCGCTGTCATCGTCGCCGGCTCGCTGGCTGACCGCGTCGGCCGGCTGGAGCGTGACCTGGCCACGGAAAGGGCCCGTGCTCGGCGGTACGGCGAGGCTTTGGACCGCGCCGACACCGATCTGGACCGGGCCGCGGTTGAGGTCCGCGAGCTGCGGCGCATCCGGACCCTGCTGGAAGATGCGCTCGGCTACTACCTCGAGGCTGATGGCGGGTCGGTGCATGTGCTGGTGCGCGACGGGCGCCTGCACAGTGTTCACCGCTCGGAGGCGGACGCCGGGCAGGCTGTACGCCAGGCCGATCCCATGGTGGAGGACCTGTCGGCGTGGAGGCCGCGGGAGGGAGCCGACCCGGCCGTCGGCTGGTGGCACGCGACAGGCGCTCTGCCGCCGGTGCCGGACCCGCCGCAGGCCGCGGCCATCGAGGAGTATTACCGGGCCCTGGAGGCCCGCAAGCCCGCTGTGCTGCCACCGGGGCGGGCGGATGAGCACGGCAGCTACGACCCGGATGTCCTGGCCTCCCATCTCGCCACCGGCTGCCCGGACTGCGTGGACGGGCTCGGCGAGGTGGACAACCTGGTACTGGTCCACGCCCACCAGGCGGCCCGTGACGCCGGATCCCTGGCGGCCGCCGACCGCATCCAGCGGGAGGTGGCGCGCCGCGCTTGCGCCGGGCAGGGCACCGCAGCGCTGAGGGCGCTCACGCAGTCGGCGTCTCCCGCCTGACTTCGTGCCCGCCCGGCGGGAGCGGCAGGCAGTTTCGAGCCCGCCCCGCGGCGCGCCTTGGACCGGTCGTCCGCTTCCCGGGCGGCCGGTCTCTTCGTGCGCCCGCAGCGGGTAGAGCCACTGCCTGGTTCGCCGGCAGCCGTCTGTACCGAGCGCCGTTTCGGGAACGCACCGCCGCGTTTCGGGAGCACCGGCCGCTGTTTCGCCCCCACCTGAACCACCCCTTCTCGGAGGCCCTCGTGACGATCACCGAACTGCCGCAGACCGCGGCTCCCGACATCTCCGCTTCGCGCCCGCCGACCGCCGTTTCGGGCGCGCCGGAGGCGACTTCGGCAGCAGCCGGAACCGGTTCGCGCCCGCAGAAGCGGAAGACGATCAAGCCTGGTCGTGACCGGCTGATGACGGCACTGTCGCTCGCCGCTGCGATCGGCGGGACGGTGGTTGGCGTCATCGGCTTCGCCATGTCCTACAGCACCCTCGCCAAGGTCGCCCTGGCCTGGGGCTTCAGCGTGGAACTGGCCCCGTGGTTCCCGGTCGGAGTGGATGCATCCATCCTTGCGTTCCTGGCACTGGACCTGTTCCTGATCCGCAAGGGCATTCCGTGGCCGGTGCTGCGCCTGGCCGCGCACGGGATGACTGCCGCCACGATCTGGTTCAACGCCTCTTCGCAGGGCGTGATCGCGGCCAACCCGGTCAAGGCCGCCAGCCACGGTGTCATGCCGGTCCTGTTCGTGATCGGGGTGGAGGCTGCCCGCCGCCTGGTCATCAAGAAAGCCCAGCTCGAAGCGGGTACGCATGCTGACCGGATCCCGCTGCTGCGCTGGGTGCTGTCCCCGCTGGCGACGCCGCGGTTCTACCGCCGGATGCGGCTGTACGGGGTCACCTCCTACCCGGAGATGATCCGGCGTCAGCAGGACCTCATCGCCTACGAGCAGTGGCTCAAGCGCAAGTACGACGGGGACCTGGGCAAGGCGAGCGACGACGAGAAGCTGCCGATGAAGATGGCGGCCTACGGTTACACCGTCTCGCAGGCTCTCGCACTGCCTGAGCAGCAAGAACGCCAGGCGCAGCAGCGTCAGGAGGAGGCCGAGCGCCGGCGCTTGGAGGCTGAGACGCGCCAGGAGCTCGCCCGGAGGCAGGCCGAGGCCGACCGCCTGGAGGCGGAGGGCAAGTTGGAAACCGTCCGGGCCCGCATCGAGGGTCAGACCGGGCAGGCCCGTGCACAGGCCCGGGCTCAGGTCAGCGCTGCAGAGCGGGCAGCTGAGCTGGAGGAGGCGGCGCTGGAGACGGCTGTCACCGCCGAGGCCCGCGCCCGCGAGGCCGAGGCGCAGCGCAAGGAAGCCGAGGAGCGCAAGGCCAAGGCCGCCGCTGATGTCCGTGCGGCGGAGCTGGAGCGCCAGGCGGCACAGAAGCGGAAGGAGGCGGCGGAGGCCGACCGGGTCGCCGCGGCCGAGGCGCAGGCGATCGAGACGGCGGAGATCGCGGAGGCCCGGCGGCGTGCTGCCGAAGCCGACCGGGCCGCTGCCGAAACGGAGAAGGCCGCTGCCGAAACCCGCCGTCGTGCTGCCGAAGCCGACCGGGCCGCGGCGGAGGAAGCCGAGCGGAAGGCGGTCGCCGACGCCAACATCCAGGCGGCCCGCAAGCGTGAGGCCGACACCGAGCAGGCCGCTGCCGAAGTCCGGCTCGCCGCTGCCGAAGTCGAGCGGCGCGCGGTCGAACTCGAGGACGCAGCGAAGCTCACCCCGCGCGAGCGTGCGATCCGCAAGGTCGCCCGGATGATCCTCGCCGCCGGGTCGGCCCCGTCGGGGGTGACGCTCACCGACATCCAGAGCGAGACGGCGGTCTCCCCCGGCACCGCTTCCGAGTACCGCCAGGAGGCAGCCGAGCTGCTCCGCCAGGGCTACCGCCCGTGAGCTGACCTGCGAACCACCGAGGAGAGGAGTTCGTCATGAGCATCTTGGAGTACGTGATCGGCTGGCTGCTGGTCTTGTGGCTGCTGGCCATGTTGCTGGTCACGCCGCTGTTCATGGCCCACCACCGCACGCTGGACGACCACGGCCCCGGCTGCTGGTGGTGCCACCCGCGCCTGCTGCCGCGCAAGCGGCGCTGACCCGCGCCTGCCGGCACCACCAGTGAAGGCCAGCCCAGGGCAATTGGGCTGGCCTTCGCTGCGACTGCCGGAAGCAGTCCACAGCCCCCCGAGTACAGCAGATCCGACCCCTGCGGAGGACCCCCGTGAGCACCGAGAAACCCGGAAAGCCCCTCACCGACGAGAACGGGAAGCCGTTCTTCGACGATCCGAACGCGGCGCTGCGCGGGATCGCAGAAAATCCCGCCGCTTACGCGCGCTACCTCGCGGACTTCAACCGGGTCGTGCTGGACATGCAGGCCCAGTTGGAGGCCCTTCAGCACGAGACCCGCGTGCACTGCCGCGGAACCCGGGTGGAGGGCGACAAGAGGAGCCAGGCCTTCCTGCGGTCCTTTCCGGTGGAAAAGTCCCTGCACGACGTCATCAGGAACCTCAAGAAGGCCGTTGCCGGGCTGGAAAAGAGCGCCCACCGGCGTTACGCCCACGACGAGAAGGTGAAGGAGGTCAAGAAGCAGCGGAAAGAAAAGATCCAGCTCAAGCAGCGGAAGCAAAACCCGCAACTCCAGGCCGCCCCCAACCCGCCACAGAAGGAAGCGCAAAGCGGCAACCTTGGATGCGATGGTCCCACGTCGATTTACGACATGGGTATCCGGGAGTCGGCGTGACGCGCCCCCTTACCAGCGTCGAGCGCTCGATTCGCGGGCGGAATGGCTGGCTGCAGGAGGAAGAGCGCAAGGCGATCGAATCGCGTGGCGAGAGGGGCCGGATGGAGTTCTGGCTCCGCGTCACCCGCTCGCGTATCTCCAAAGACATCAAAGCCGGTCGCGGCGATGTCATCGCCGGATTCACCAGCGTGTGCCGCCTGTTCAAGCTCGCGATGGACAGGCGGGCTGAGGGCGACGCGCGGCTGTGGAACCACCTCATGCAGTACACGGCACAGGTGCTGGAGCAGCACGGCCCGCGTCACTGAACGTCACCACCGAAGGCCCCGCCGGACGCCGGCGGGGCCTCGCGCGCGTAAAGCGTGCACCCGTGCACGTGCACGCGCGTGCACACGAGACCCCACGCTCTGTCAAGCCCCTGGAGGGAGGTGCACTGTGTCCGACGAGTCCGATGAAAACGGCGGGGGACGCCTGGTCCGCGGCCCCTGGAGCGGTGATTCCTCATACGCACCGCCGCCGATCCCTGATTTCGCCGACACCATTCTGTCGCCGGACGAGATCCCTGCGGAGTCACCGCAGCTGGCGGGAGAAACGCCAAGGGAACTGCCGCCGATTCCATCTGCACCGGACCCGGTGAACTCACTGCGCACGGATGGATTTGCGGCAGCGGAAACCGATGAAGAGGACGGTGAATACGAGGAGGGTGAGTATGTTCAGCCTCGTTCTCTCGCCGACCGTCTCGGTGACTGGCTCGAGTACCGGATCGCCGTAGGCCGGGCTCGTCTGGACGAAGAGGCCCCGTACCGCGAGGCGGAAATAGCGCGGAAAGTCGCCCTGCTCGAAGCGAGAACCGCCAGGGAAAACGGGCTGTTGGACGCGCAGAACAAACTGCGCCAGGCCCATTTCAAGGCGCAGGCCGACCGGGCGGGCGCCCAGGGCAAGTCTGACGCGGCCGCCGCGAAGTCGGGCCGGTCCGCTGCCGGGATGGGAACCGACAAGGGAGGCCGGGGCAAGACGTCGTCCGGATCCGGCGGCGGCACCAACGGCTCCGGCCGGGGAGCCGGCGGCCGCGGCCCGGCGACCAACAACTCCGGCTCCGGTTCCGGCGGTAAGGGGCCTGGCCGCTCCAACGGCAAC
Source organism: Streptomyces sp. NPDC033221 (assembly GCF_055577005.1). Taxonomy (NCBI): domain Bacteria; kingdom Bacillati; phylum Actinomycetota; class Actinomycetes; order Kitasatosporales; family Streptomycetaceae; genus Streptomyces; species Streptomyces sp. NPDC033221. Next base: position 77,692 of record NZ_JBVIQN010000034.1, read on the forward strand.
GGCAACAGCAGCGGTACCGGGGGCGGGAAGGGCTCCGACCGCTCGGCCGGCGGCCGCGACCAGCGCGGCAAGGGCAAGGACTCCCCCGGCCGCGGCTTGGGGGCGGGCGGCGCGTCCGGCGGCGCCGGAAAGGGCTCTGATCGCTCCCCCGGCGGCCGTAACCGCCCCGGCGGGGGCAAGGAGTCATCCGGCGCCTCCAAAGGTCGCCACAACGGCTCTGGCGGCTCCGGCAGTTCAGGCAAGGGCGGTTCGAGCGGGGGCGGCAGAGGCGGTTCGAAGAACAACGGGGGCGGCAGGGGCGGAGGCAAGGCGGACGGCAGCAAGGGCGGCAGGAACGACGGCTCCGGCAAGGCGCCGGACGCCTCCGGCTCCAGCGCGGCCGCGGAACGCCGCCGGGGCCGACAGGAGCGGGCCGCGGACCGGCAGGCCGCCAAGGAGCAGCGGCGCGCCGCCGACCAGGCCGCCAAGCTGGACGGCCGCTCCAAGGACCGCGACCAGGCCCGCGCCCGCAAGCAGACCGCATGGGAAGAACGCCGGGCGAAGAAGGCCGAGCGTGACGCCGCGCGGAAGGCGAAGAAGCAGCAGGCCGCGGGCGCCGGCCGTACCACGCTGGGCGCGGCCCTGGCGGAGGAAGCCCAGCGGCGCTGGGACCAGCGCCGCGCCGCCGACCAGGACAAGCCCGGTAAGGACGGCGGCAAGACGAAGGACGTGCCCGGTGACCGGAAGGTCGACCTGACCAAGGACAAGAAGGACCGGGGCGACACGCCGGAGAACAAGCCCGGGGGCGGCAAGGCGGCTGATGCGGCCGATGAGGACAAGACCAGCAAGAAGGGCGATTCCGACACCCCGAAAGTCGACCTGCCCAAGGACCCGAAAGATCAGGGCGAAGATGACAAGGGGCCCGGAAAAACACCGAAGGACGAGCCCAAGAACAAGGACAAGGACCGGCCCCAGGACAAGGACGACGACAAGAAGGCGCCTGACGACGGCGACGCCGGCAAGGACACCGGCGCCAAGGACGATGACGCGCCCAAGGACGGCGGCGCTGAACCGCAGGCCAACGCCCCGAAAGACAGCTCCAAGGCCCGCAAGTCCCGCAAACGCAAGCGGCGCAGGGGCAAGAAGGCCGGCACGGAGCCGTCCGGAACCGGCGCGGCGGATCCCAAGGACGCCGCACCGGGCGCGGACGGCGCCGGGCCCGGGGAGGGCCCGTACGACAACCCTGACGGCGTCGCAGATGACGAAGCCCGGGAGGACCTGTGGTGGCGGGAGGCCCTCCACAGGATCCGGTTCCGCAAGCAGGAGCACGGGCCGAAGCCAGAGAACGACGCCGAGCCTCCCGGGACACCGGGCCCGCCGCGGACCGGGCCGCTGTGGGTTCCCATGGACCGACCCGACCGGCCGGGCCAGCCTCCGCGGTCCTCGCCGTTCCGGGGCCCGGCCGAGGAGGACATTCCGGATGCGGACATCGTGCCGCCCCGGGCCCTGGCCCCTGCCCCGGAGCCGCACTTCGAGCGGCCCGGCACCACCCGACCCACCCCCAAGGAGAGCACCGTGCCCGCGGACGTCAGCACCGCGTCGGGCCAGGGCGGCCTGGCCGCGCAGCACCGTACCGACATCACTTTCGATGAGTACCTGATGGAGATGGCCAACATCGCGGTGCGGGCGGCCGCCAACCGCGACCGGGCCGTGGAACTGGCCCACGCGCTGAAGCTGGTCGCCGACGCGCTGCGGGAGATGGCCGCCGACCTGATCAACGACCACAACATCTCCACCCAGGTCACGCAGCTGGTCCTGGACCTCGCCGACGCCGCGGGCCGCATGAAGGTGCAGGCCGAGCGGTGTGCCGTGGAGTGCGGCACCGCCGCCGAGGCCGCCCGCCTGGTGGCCGCCCGCGTCGCCCGGGTCTACGGCGAGGACATGCAGGAGGTCGAGGACAGGGGCCTGCAGTACGCCTCCGCCGCCGTCCACCACGACTGAGACAAGGAGCAGCTCGATGAGCAGTGAACTGGAACCCCGCAAAGCCGATGCCCCGGCGGCGGCCGCGGACGGCGACAACCGCTACAAGTCCCTCCAGGCCAAGCTGGGCCGTCTGGCACGGGCCATGGACGACGCCACCGTCGAACTGGGCATCTTGCGCAGCGACATGCGCACCACCGCGCAGCGGGCCCAGGACCTCGCCGGCCTGATCGACGACGCCGACCTCGACCCGAAGTACGTGGACATGACCTCGGAGGTGTCGACGGCCCTGGGCGGCGCGGCCGTCCAGGCCCGCAGGCTGCACCAGACGGCCGAAGAGGTCTCCGCGCTGGCCTACGACACCCGGCACAACCACGCCCAGCTCTACGAGGGCCTGGACACCATCCGCTCCGGGCGCAGGGACCGCACGCCCAAGCCCGGGTTCTTCATCCGCTGACCTCCCCTATCGCCCCGCCAATAGGCGGCCCCGCATACAGCGCGGGGCCGCCCGTGCCCGTTTCCGCGAAGGAGCAACCGGTGACCACGCCGCGCAGCGTCGTGCTCGAACGCCTCGCCTACACCCTCGCCGCGCCTGCGCTGGCCGTGGCCCCCAATCTTTTTCCCGACAGCCCCGTCAACATGGTCGTGCAGCTGGCCGGCGCCGCCGGAATCGGCGGCTTCGTCCTGGCCGCCAAGGGCGAGGAGACCGGCGCCGGACGCAAGATTCTGCGCTGGTCCCCGCTGGTGGGGGCCGCCGCCGTCGACATCGCCGCCAAGCACACGGCCGGCTGGGGCCCGTACGGGCTGGACGCCCTGCTCGCCGGCGGGTGGGCGGCCGCCGGCTGCCTGGTGATGCCCTTTGCCCGGCACGCCCGCCGCCGCCACCGCCCCGCCCTCGCCACCCCCGCCCCGCAGCTCCGGCCCCCCGAACCGGAGTCGTCCCCGGCGCAGCCGGACGACGGCGCCGACCCGCTCACCCGCGACGCGCGGACGCTGTGGGAGCGCGCCGGAACGCCCGCCCGCACCCACATCGTCAAGGCCACCCGCCACCCCGGCATGCAGCACGACCTCACCATCCTGCTGCGCGCCTCGGAGACCGGACGCCCCATCACCGGCCTGTCGGAAGCCGACGTCGCCGCCGCGTTCGACATCCACGCCAAGGACGTGGAGTTCGCCGACGTCGCGATCCAGCCCGGCCGCCAGGGCGGCCCCGGCTGGCTGGAGGCCCGCCTCACCCCCGAGGCGAACACCCGCCGCCGCAAGGCCCCCACCGACCAGGAACGCTGGATCGACCGCGTCGCCGGGCCCCGGGGCGGCGCGCCCGGCTCCGTCCTGGTGCACACCACCCGCGACGGCGAACGCGGGGTGACGTTCTACCGGGCGAGGATGGCCGACGCCACCGAGACCCCGCGCATCGACCTGGCCAAGGTCTGCCGCGGTCTGCAGCTCAAGGACGACGACTCCTGTGTCTTCGTCCTCATCGACGGCGCCGAGTTCCTGATCAGCGCGTTCGACGAACCGCCGCTGTCGCAGATCTTCTCCGCCACCCGGGACCTGCTCACCCCCGATGCCAAGGGCATGTTCGTGTGCGGGTTCACCATCACCGGCCAGCCGGTGAAGAACATGGTCTTCCAGCACGACAAGAACGCCGCCGCACACGGCCTGATCCTCGGCGTTTCCCGCTCCGGCAAGACGCAGTACTTCGCGATCAACATGGCCGCCCAGTCCCTGGCGGGCCAAGTGGTGTGGCTGTCGACCGTCCGCAAGGACGAGAAGACCACCACACTCGGGCAGCACATCGACCGGCAGGGCTCGACCGCGCTGTGGATGGCCCGGCAGCTGCGGGCGGCGAAGGCGTTGTGTGAGATCCGCGCGGAGATGCCCTGGCCGCACGACGGCAAGCCGCACGACTACAAGCCCGGCGACCCGCGCTGCCCGTACCGGCAGCTGAACGTGTACGCGGACGAGTTCATGACCGCCGCCCAGGACACGGACTTCGGTGAGGACATCCAGACCAACGGCGACGACCTCACCGTCACCGGCCTGAAGTACGGCATCGGCTTCAACCCCGCCGGCCAGTCGCCGTTTGCGCACAACGGGTTCTCCACTGAGATGAAGGACAACCTGCGCCAGAACAGCCGCCCGGTCATTTTCAACATGGGCAGCCCCGGCGCCACCCGCAAGGCCGCCGAAGGCACCATGGAAAACCCCTACGACGTGCCGACCATCCCCGCCCGCTACTCCCGCCAGGAAGGCTCCGCCATCGAGCGGGCCATGCGCGGGGAGGCCGACCCCGAAAACGGCGTCTCCACCGGCGGCGTCGCCGTCATCGTCCTCGACAACGGCCGCGCCGTCCTGATGCGCAGCCTCTACGCGGACTTCGACACCGACCTCGCGCACCTGTTCCCCGACGAGGCCAACCGGCTCACCGACTACGAGATCCGCGAGCTGGAAAAGCGCGGCCTGTGGGGCGACTGGAACCGCGAACCCGAGCCCGGCGAGTTCTGGCCCGCCCCCAAGGACGACGACGGCTCATCACGCCGCCGCGGCGGCGGTGCCAAGGGCGGCGGTGGCAGGCGCGGAACCGCACCCAGCCGCCATACCGAGGAGATCACCTCAACCCGCCAGGCACTGGAAGCCATCAAGCACCTCACCGACGCCTGACCCACGCCGCAACCCCACCCGCCCCGCAGGGCCCGGCCACCGGCCGGGCCCCGCTCCTACCTGGAAAGGACACACCGCCCGTGGCCGTATCGCTCTCCGTCGTCGTCCTGCTCGGCATCATCGTCTTCGTCATGATCCGCAGCGGCTGGGTCCGCCTGTGGCCCGCCCTGGCCTGCGCCGGGTTCGGCTTCTACCTCGCCTCCACCGGTATCGCCCCCGTCATCCGGAACGCGAGCGTCGCCGTCGCCGGCTGGATCGCCAGCATCTGACACCGCCCCGCCATCGGCGTCAAAGACCCTCCCCCGCACGTTCGACGCCGCAGGAGCGCCGATGCACCGCACCCCGACCAGCCCCACCACCCACCAGCCCGCCCCGGCCCCCCAAAGCGCCAGGGCATCCGAGCGGACGGCGAACCTGTCCCTGGAGGACCGCCTCACCCTCATCGACGCCGCGATGACCGTGAAACTGGACGAGGCCGCCGTCGCCTACGAGGTCAACACCACCCACCTCGCCACCGAACCCGTCGACCTGGCCGACGTCGTCACCGGCCCCACTGGCCCCGCCGGCCCGGCCGGGACCGCGGCCCGGCCGCTGCCCGAGCTGTATCCGACACCGGTCGCCGCCCTGCTCCAGCGCGCCCACCACCGCCTGCTCACCGACGGCTGGTGCACCGGCACCCTCGTCGACACCGACGGCGCCCGCTGCCTGTACGGCGCCCTCCACGCCGAAGCCGGTGGCAACCAGCGCCTGCTCACCGACGGCCTGGACGTCCTCCTGGACGCCATCCGCAGGCGGTTCGGCGACGTGGAGTCCGTGCCCGCGTTCAACGACGCCTTCGGCAGCCCCCGCGTCCCGCTGCGCCTGCTCGGCCAGGCCGCGATCCTCGCCGACGCCCGCGGCCTGTAACCCGCCCGGGCCACCTGCCTCGCCCCCGAACGCACACAGCCGGGCGCGGGCCAGGCCGTCCGGCCTGCGCACCACCCACCACCTACCACCGCCTCGATACCGAGTGAGAAAGCCGCCCGCCCTGCAGACCGACGACCAGACCACCGGCAGCCAGCGCCTCTGCCTGACGAAAGTCTCGCCGCGGCGATGATGTGCGGGTGTTCTACGAAGATCTCAGCGAGTACGACTACCAGGACGAGGACGTGTTCCCGGACAGGGCGTCGGGCTTCTACGCTCTCTGGTACCGCCCGGCGTACACCCGCCTGAACATCGGTTGGCTGGAAGCCGGCAAGCCGTACTCGACAGGGACCGTTGCCACAGCATTCGCGGAGAAGCTGAAGGCTGTTCAGGAGGTCCAGTGGATGAACGTCTGTCTCGGCGTCCACGAGTGCGACCTGTGTCCTGAGGACGAGGCTCCGGAAGGGAACGGGGAGGTGCGGATTCCGGGCGGGCCCGGCATCGCATATGCCGCTCCGTTTCTGATCACGCACTATGTCACCGTCCACGGCTACCGGCCGCCTCAGGCCTTCATGGATGCTGTTCTCGCTATCGACCTCGACGCATGGGCCGCTACACGGTGGCCCGACGTCCCCTTTCCCTGGGTTCCGGGTGACGCGGAACGCATGCTGGAGTAGCGGCGGGCGAGGACCGGACAAGCCGCCCGGCCCCCGCCGCGCCGTCTCCTGCGCCCGCCGACGCGTACGTACGACGTCGGCGGGGCGCGGTGCCGCCCATCTACCTGCTGGGGAGACCACTCGTGCTCATCCCCCGCCACCGTCCTCGTCGGCTGCCCGGCGCCTGGATCCGGCGATGCCCCGTCCGCAAGTGGCGCCGCCGTGCGGTGACGCGGGTGCGCGTAGGGAGGCGCTGCTGCCGGAGGCCGACCGGCGCATCACCCGGCAGTATCACGCTCGGTCGGAGGCAGCGGCAGACGGGATGAACACCCGAGGTCCGTCCAGCGCCTCGACGAGCTGCCGATCGACTGACACTCACGGTGCAGGGCTGACCTGGGAGTGCCTGGTCGGTCGGATCGCTCTACTTGCCACCGCCGGGTGGTTCTCGTTGTCACCTCCCGGGCGCAGGCGGTCAGCGCACGGTGAGCAGCACTTGGTCAGCGGGCGGCAGGGAATTCGGCATCGTATCGGTGATCCAGGCGAATTCCAGGGCCGCCAGGGTGGCACCCTTGTCGGTCCACACGAGCAGTTCACCGATGTACTCGCCGGACCGGTCTTGGACGTGCGCCTCGACAGGCACCAGTTCGGAGGGCATGGCCGAACGCTGCACCGGTTCCCGGACCCGCAGGTCGACGCTCACAGCCTCGGGCGCCCAAAGGGCGACAACCTCCGTCTGGTCAAGCTGGCTACGCAGATCGGAAGCACCAACGAAGTCGGCCGAAAGGATGTGCTCCAGCACGGCTCGCTCGGAGACGCTCAACGGACGAGGTTCGACGGGCAGGTGGGCCATACGCCCATTGTCCCAGGTCAACGTCCCGAATGACGGTTGGGATGCAGTCAGTGTCACGCAGCTCGATCAAGCGCCATCCGTCTCGGAAAGTCACAGTTGCTGACCGGCTCGGCTTGCTTCCCCGCTGATAATGGTCTCCACAGCGAGCACCGGGTTGAGAGGCTCCACCAACTGTGCGGTGGCCAGGGCCACCAGGTGCGCTGGAGCGTCACCTTCCAGCAGAGCGTGCACGTATTCGATGGCCTCCGCGGGCGACAGTACGGGCAGTCTTTGGCGCAGGGCCCGCACCGCGGGCATGCGCCCGTGCGTGGCGGCGGCTTCGCGCAGCGCGTCGTGCAGGTCGTCCACGGCGGTGCGTACCGGCAGCCCGCGTATCCGGGCTCGGTAGTCGTCCTCCCACGCTCCGGAGCCCGCGGAGGGGACGCCGATCCGGTGCAGTCCTCCGTCGATCCGGTCGACCAGGTACGGCCCGTTGCCCGCCAGCATCAACTCCGGGTTCCGGGTGCGCGCGAACTCCTCGGACGTCCAGCGGACGATCCACACCAACTCGTGCTCTTTGACGTCCGTTACCACCATGCGCAGCGGCTCCACCCCTAGAGCCCGCCACTTCTGGTATTCGCGCTCCAGTTCTTCTTCGACGGCCTGAACTGCGGCTTCTCGCTCGATCACGGGTGCAGCATCCCGTACGGGTCCCTCTGCCGACCAGCGAATTCGCACGGCCCAGAGCTCCGTGCGAGGGGCCTGACGGACCTTTTTGCCCAGGAATGCGACAGCCACGGAACGAGTGCTCTGCGCCAGTGCCGCTGAAGTATCTCCGGCCCCGTTTGGAGTGCCACGACGGCACCTCGGCCGGCTCGAACAGCTGTTGCTTCCCGCCGCGGACCTCGGTCGCGCACCGACTGGCCGCCTGTTCCGTCTCGGAAGGAGCCGTTCTGATGGAGATGGTCTTACCGGCCCTGATCGGTCTGGCCGGTGTCGTGATCGGCAGCGTGCTCCAGCAGCGCGCTGTGGTCCGCAGCGCGCGGGACGCCGACCTTACCGCCCACCGGCAGACCGTCCGGGACACGATCGTCCGCCTCGCGTACGCGCTCAGCGTGTACCGCGGCCACCTCTACACCCGCTGGGACCTCGCCCACAGCACCACCGCCACCCCGGCCCAGACGGCTCAGGCCCGGGAGACCAGTCACGCCTCGCGCGGCGAGATCACCCTCGCGCTCTACGGGCTGTATGCGCTTACCCAGGACCGCGCGCTGCTGGCCGCCGCCGACGCCGCGGTCGCCGTGACGTACGCGGTCAAGGCCAAGGGCGAGGACCTGGCGACCGTCACCGAGCCGGAGCTGGCCGCACGACGGCAGCGGGCGATCGACGCCGACAACGCACTCCTCGCCGCCAGCACCGCACGCCTGACTCCCTGACCACCAGGCCGCCCGGGCGGCCGCCTCCCAAGTCCTTTCCCCACCCCTCGCACCGTCTTGTCTCACAGAGGAGCTCTCCCATGCCCGTTCGCACCCTGGCCGCCCAGCAGTCCGGCCCCGTCCTGATCGACGCCCAGCTCCTGGGCGTCGGCGGCACCGTCACCGTCCGCACCGACGCCAGCCGCCCTGAAGCCGAGATCACTATCCGCACAGCCGACGAGTCCGGCTCTTCGGCCGATGCGGTCCGTGACGCCGAGCTGCGCTGGGATGCCCGCGGCGCGCTGGTCGCCCATGTCCAGGGCACGGGCGGTGCCAGCGGCGGCACCACGGTCGGCAACAGCCGCGGCGGCACCTTCATCGCGGGATCCAACTTCGGCGTCGTCCAGCACGTGCAGAACAACGTCGGATCGGTGGTCATGGTGTCCGGCGGCGACCTGAACGTCGGCGGCGGCCGCTACCAGTTCCATGGCACCGGCACCGTTCACGTGATCCAGGAGGCTTCCCCCGTCGAGATCACCGCTGTGGTGCCCGAGGGATGCTCGGTCACCGCACGCACGCAGTCCGCCGACGTCATCACCGACGGCACCTTCGCGGCCGTCTCCGCCAGTACTCAGTCCGGCGACGTCCGTATCCCCGGCCAGAGCGAGCGGGTCACCGCGAACACGCAGTCCGGCGATGTCGACGTGCACAACGCGCCGCACATCATCGCCACAACGCAGTCCGGCGGCATCCGGCTCGGCCGCACCGATGTGGTGGAGGCCAGCACCATGTCCGGCGACCTCCACGTCCGCGATTTCGGCGGTACCGCCCAGCTCAGCAGCATGTCCGGTGACATCCGCGTCCACGCGACTGCCGGCGGCGACCTCACCGCCAAGACGATGTCCGGGGACGTCACCGTCACCGCGACCGACAGCGCCGTCGACGGCGACCTGGACGTGCGCGCCCACAGCATGTCCGGTGACGTGCGCATCCCCCACCGCCGTCAGCGCCACACCGGTGGCCCCCGACGCCGCCGCAGCTGACCCGTCCGCTTCGCCCGCTCCCGGCGCGCCTGCTGCGCGCCGGGACCGCCGGTGGCGGACCGGCCAGCCTGGCCGGACGAACCGCCGTTCCGAGCGATGGCGATCACCACATGCCTGCCGCCCATCTTCTGAAGGGACCCACCACATGACGGATCGCGAGGCCCGCGAAATCACCATCGACACCTGGGCCATCGAGCTCGACAACGGTGAGAACCTGCGCGACCTCAGCGTCGGTGACGCTGTCGAGCTGCGCACTGGCACCGCCTTCGACGGCCTGTGGGTCGCCAAGGAGTTCAGCGAGCGAGGGGCTGTCGTCACCCTGCAGGCCGCCAGGGCCGTCGAGAACTGCGCGGACGACGCGGAGATCTCCTGCCCGTACTCCGGTACCCGGCACGCGCACCCCGTGGACGCCGAAAGCCGCTTGCTTCGACGCCCTGAGACTGCGATCGCATCGTCGTGACACGCACGATCACCGGCCCTGGCCACCCCGGCGTTCGATGAACGTCAAGACCGGTCGTTGCGTACCGGCTGCCGTGTCCGGGGAGGCTGCAGCCTCCCGCCCCATCGAGGTCAGGAGAGCAGCCGGGATGCTGCATCCGCTCAGCACCGTGGTGATCACGTCGTACGGTGCCGCGCACCACGATGTCCCGCAGGCAATCCGGCCGGTGACGGTCGACGCCTCGCTGCTGCCTTCGCCGGACGCCGTGTCCCGGGCCGGGCAGCAGCTCGGCGGCCGCAGCCCGGCCGCCCGCGCCTACGTCACCCGCAGCCCCGCAGGCCGCCTCGTCGTCGGCCAGGCGCTGGAGCGGATCCGCCAGCGCCTCGGCCCCGGCGGGCAGGTCGCCGTGCACGTGCGCAGTCCGCTCGGGCACTACCGGGCGCCGGCCGTCGCGGAGGAGATCGCCGACCGACTGCGCGCTTCCGGAGTCCAGGTGCAGGTGATCCACCGCCACCTCGGGCGACCGGCACCGCCCGCAACCCACTGACCCTGCACCGTCTGCCGCCCTGCCCGGACTGTCCGTCCGGGCAGGGCGTCGCCATACCCGCCCGGCTGCCCGGCCCCGCAAGTGCCGGCCAGCCCGCTCGTGCACCGCCTCCATCGACCTGGGAGTGATCCGATGCAGATCCGACTGCCGTGGATGAGCCGCACCGACCGCATCCGCTGGCGTACCGCCCGCACGCTGGCCGACCTCGGCTGCCTCACCGCCGACTGGTGGGAGGACTCCGTACGCAGCCTCCCCGGCCACCGCGCGGGCCACCGCCCCCACCCCGCCCCCACCCCGCCCTCGCCATGCACGTGCCGGTGCTCGCCGCCGCCAACCGCACCGGGTTCCTCGCGGCGGCCGCGCAAGCCGGACTCGACAGTGCCCGGCTATGGCGGAAGACGGCCGTGCAAGGATTCGCCACGGACCCGGCCGTCATCCAGCGCCTGGTCGGCGCCGCCGAGACAGCGGGCCTTGATCTGGTTCTGCACGACTGGCACGACGCCTTCTACGCCGAGCACACCGGCGGCATCACCGTCACACGCTCGCCGGCGCGACCCGCGGTGCCAACGAGCCGCGGGTGCGCGGCTGACGGCCCCCTGTGCCGCCCCAGCTCCCTGGTTTCCGAGGCCGGGGCGGTGCGGAGAACCGGACAGCCCGGGCCCGCACCATCCGCCGGACAAGGAGCCCCGTCCCGTATGCCGCACGCGTACCGCAACGCCGCCGAGGTGGCCCGCCGTTCAGAGTCATGACAGTCATACAGGGAGGAGTTGGATGACCCCCACCCACGGGAAGTCGCCTGTCTTGTGAGTCGCGCGAACACTCCAGCGTCCTGCGGGGACAGAAATTTGGGCCTGCTCTGGCAGACCTCCCTGATCCGGGTACTCCATGGTGAGATCCGCTCCAGCTACGGCGGAGTCCAGGAGAACCGCCGACCCATCGGTCTCCCACACTCCGCAGTCCTCCCAGCCGGTGGCGGGGTCGTCCAAGACGGCCCTCGCGGCCTCAAGGAGCTCGGCTTCTGAATCAGCGGCGAGCCACCGCACGAAGACATTCTGCTCGGAGAGGTAGCAAGTCGTGGCCGGCTCGTCGGCCAGCACCAACCCCGAGGCTTCGGTGCCAACGTCGATAATCCCAGCCCAGTTCTCTACATCGCATGCGCGGTCGTAGTCGTCGGGAACGTCGGTCCCGCCGACGATGATCCCGTCTTCCGTGCACCCGCCCCACTGGTTCAGCGCAGAGACCGGGATGACGATCAATGGGCCACCCATCGACTGCACCCAAGCGAGTTCGTCATGGACGTGGCGAGAGACGTTGCGAGATGCGGTCATGTGATCAGTCTGCCCTTGCCCACTGACACCGCTTGAGCCGCTATTCCGCACAGAGGAATATCCGAACCTGCCGACAGTTCCTAGCATCACGGCTGGGAGACCATCGCCGCGCTCATCGCCACCGCCCAGGCCACCAGCCGGTGACCCGCACCGCCCTCGACCGTGTCCGCGCCTCCTCCGGCATCGCCGCCCTCGCGCTGCAGCAGGTCGAGGACGAGCTGAGCGCCGACACCCTCGACGTCCGGCAGCTCGCGGACCTCCTGTTGCGAACTGCACCACGAAGCGCACGCACCTGGGCCCCATGCAGCCGCTCGATACGACCATCCCCGATACTGGCAACTGCGGCTATTCGGGCTTGCGGAATTGCCCGGATATCGAATGTCCCTCTGCATGGTGAGGCCAGCCCATTTCGGCCCACGATCCTGTCTCCCGCGGTCCGCTGCGGACGAGTGTGCTGTCTCGGAGGCATGGCGCCGGGGCACAGCCCGTGCGGCTGGCCACGGCGGATGGCGTGTGGACTCGATGCCGGAGGAGCGTGGTTCCGCCACCGCACCGGATACCGTCCTGTCGGTGTGCGAGGTGCCCGACACCGGCTCAGGTCTCGGCGGGCAGATGGATAGAGGCCAGTTTGGCCGGGTCGACGACGATGTGGATGCCGGTGATCCGGCCTTCGGTGACGGTGAAGGCGATGAGGGAGAGAGGGGTTCCGTTGGGGCGCCAGGACATGTGGCCGGGGATGCCGTTGACCAGCACGGGCCGATTGCGGGCGACCTCGCCGGAGAACATGCGGGCCCCGGAGGCGACCTTGGTGGCGCCGAGGGTGACGACCACGCCGTCGGAAGTGTCGACGGTCAGCTCCACGTTCGGGTCGAGGACACGCAACAGTGCTTCGAAGTCGCCGCTGCGGGCGGCGGCACCGAATGCCTGGACGATCTCTCGGTGCTCGCGGCCGGAGCCCGCCGGTCGGCCCGTGGCGTGGACCTTGCGGCGGGCGCGACTGGCGACCATCTTGGTGGCAGCGGTGGACTTGCCCAGGATCCGGCCGATTTCGTGGAACGGGACTGCGAACATGTCGTGCAGGACGAACGCCAGGCGCTCGCTCGGGGTGAGCGAGTCGAGCACGACGAGCAGGGCGAGGCCGACCGAATCGGCCAGCGCCGCCTGCTCGTCCGGCGCGGGGTCATCGTCGGGTATCACCACGAGGTTCGCGAACTCCTGCTCGTAGGCGATTTCGGGGTGGGCTCGGCGGGATCTCAGGAGGTCCAGGCTGATTCGGCCGACCACCGTGGTCAGCCAGCCCGCCAGGTTGCCGATGGTCGCCGCGTCCTGACGGACGAGGCGCATCCAGGCTTCCTGGACCACGTCCTCGGCATCAGCGTGCGAGCCCAGCACGCGGTACGCGACGGCGCGCAGCCGATCGCGCTGGGCTTCGAACGCCTCGGTCACAAGGCCGGACGGGTGGGCGGTCACGGCTTCCGCTGCTGACGGAGCGAGACCCGGTTGCCGTCCGGGTCCACCGCCTCGATGCGGACCCCGAACGGATAGTCCTCGGGCTCGGATTCTTCGAAGACGACGCCGCGCTGACGCATGATCTCGAAATCCTTTCGCAGGTCGTCGGATTCGAGGATCAGCGGACCGGGTGCACCCGCTTCCCCCGGCTGTCCCGCGGCCGCCGCATGCGACCACAGGATGATCTGCACCGGGCTGTCTGGCACCCCGACGGTGAGGAACCGTCCGTCGGGCCCCGGGAAGTCGAGCCGTTTTTCCAGGCCCAGCCCCTCGGTGTAGAACTTCAGTGCGCGGTCCTGATCGGTGACGTAGACCGTCACGTACATGATGTTGGTCAGCATCCTGCTCTCGATTCACTCGTTGATGCGACCGTTCGTATGCGGTCGTCGCTCTCATGACGAGTGCCGACGGGAGAAGGTAACAAGACCGGTCCGCGGGAGCGGAAACAGAGCACGCCTCACCGCTGGTGCCCGAGAAGCATCGTGCGGGCTTCGTCTCGCTCTGCCGTCTTTTGGACCGGACAGAGGCCACGTGCCACGGGAAGAGGACCGGTGACCGCGTCGGCGAGATCCGCCTCGGCCCCGACCGCCTGCCTGGTCCTCGCCCTGCGCACGAGCAGCGAGGATGTTGGCGCTTTCGGGTTCGACCTGCTGGTGGCCTGCCCGGTCGACGACGACTGCGATGCGTCCGCGTGGGCGCCGGTCTCCTCGGTCTGCGACCTCCTGGCCGCGCACACCACCTACATCGTGCACCCGGCCATCGTCTGCACCGTCCACGGCGGCCCCGACCGCACCGGCCGCGACCAGGACGGCGCCCACCCCGGCGGGGGCGAGGCGCACGCGCCGGAGACGACCGGCGGGGTGCCGCGTACACGGCTCTGAAGTGCCGCCCCGCCTGACCGGACGCCTTCAGCACGGCCCCGCTCCGCCGGCTGCCCGGCCGGGGCGGGGCCGTGCGGTGTCCGCCCGGTCAACCGGACCGGACGACCGAACCTGTTTGGAGGCCACCGTGTCCCTCGCCCGCCGCACCCTCATGGAAGCTGCCGCTGCCCGCTTCGGCTGGCGGCGCGCGTACGGCGAAACCACCACGGTCGACGCCCTGCTCACCGAGCAGACCGACACCGCCTACGCCGAAGCCGCCGACCACGCGGCCCTGGCCACCGAGAAGAACGGCGATGCCCTGGCCGTGCAGCCCGGCGTCCTGGACGTCCGCGGCCGGGTCCTGGCCGACGTGCTGTACCTGGAGGGCGTCCTGGCCGGCGCCCGCAACCGCGGCCTGGCACAGGAGCTCATCGCGCGCCTGGAGGACGCCGTCGGCCTCGGCCACGAACTGACCGTGCTGCTCGCCGACACCGTCCGCACCACCGCCGCCGCACACACGGTCAGCGGTACCTGAGACGCCCGAGGCGGCCGCAGGCCATCACACCCGGCCGCCCCGGAGCACCACTCCTCCCCCCAGCTCGCATCCCACACCAGAAGGAGCACCCTCAGCATGCACGCATCCGTACGCCGCGCCACCCTCGCCATCGCCGACGCCGCGACCGAGGGCCTGGACATGGGCACCGTCGTGTTCGGCGGCGCCATCGGCGCCTGGGCGGGTTACACCTACTCGCCCGACACCTGGTCCGGCGACTGGCGCCTGGTCTTCGCTGGCGGTGCCGCAGTCGTGGCCGCCGTCGCCGTCAACTCCCTGGCCGAGCTGTTCCTGACCCCGCTGCGCCAACTGCTGAACAAGGCCCGCAGCACCACCCGCTCGCGGGCCGGCGGCCACACCGCACCCAGTGCCCCGGCCACCCTGAAAGAGGGCCTCGCCCAGGTCGCCGCCGCCACCGAGGACGACGCCGCCGTCCGAGCCGCGACGGCCGCCTGGCGCATCGACCAGGGCGAGGGCTTCCTGCGGGACGAGGACCGGTGGCGCGGCTACGAGGACGGCGAAGCGACCTACTACCTCGCCCCCGGCCTCTGGCTCCACTACCGCAGTGAGACGAACAGGTACGGCAACACCGAGCCCTGCTTCACGTTGCTGACCGGCGACGCCGACCAGCCGGTGGCCATCACCGGCATGGCGCAGCTGCGCCACCACCTCGCCGCCCGTGCCGCCGGCCTGCCTGTGGCACCAGCCACCGCTTCCGAGGACCGCGTCCGAGACGACGTCCTGGACGACGACGTCGCCGGTCTGCCCGCCTGACGGGCCGCCCGCATCGCCCCGGCCTCGACCGGGGCGGACCGGTAGTCAACCAGCCCGGCTCGCTTTCGATGCCCAGTGCCCGTTCCTCATCCCCTTCAAGACCAGGAGATTGCCCATGAACACCGACACCGTCGCCGAGACGATCTGCTACACCGCCGACGTCATCCTGCTCGCCGCCGGGCGCGTCCTGCTGATCGAGCGGGGCTGGGATCCGTACGCCGGCTGCTGGGCCCTGCCCGGCGGTCACGTGGATGCCGGGGAGAGCAGCCTGGCCGCCGCCGCCCGCGAGCTGGAAGAGGAGACCGGCGTCACGATCCCAACCGCCGATCTGTCGCAGGTGGGTGCCTTCGACGCCCCCGGCCGTGATCCCCGCGGCCGGTACGTCACGGTCGCCTACACGGCCGCCCTGCCCTCGCCGGTCCCGCCGGCAGCGGCAGACGACGCCACCGCCGCCCGCTGGTGGCCCCTGGACGCACTCCCCAGCCTGGCATTCGACCACGCCGAGATCGTTGCAGCTGCCGTCTCCCAGTGGCCTGCCACCACCAGGGCCGACACCAACACCTTCGCCGCGCTCAGCGACTGCTTCGCGGCCGACCTCGCCGCGCTCGTCTCGGAGGAAGCACCGCAGCACTTCACCGCGACCGGCTTCATCGACCTGGTCGAACGGGTCCGCGATGTCCTGGTCACCGCGAGCGTCGGCTACCTGCAGGAAGCCGGCGAGGATCTGGACGCCGCCTCTTGCCTCACGGACGCGCTGACCAGCTCCGAAGGCGACCCGCGGGTGCTCCTGGCGCAAGCGCGCGCCCGCCTGCGCGATGCCATCGAGGCCACCCGCTGACCGTGTGCTGAGCGCACACCGTGCCACCCCGGCCCGCACCGCCGGGCCGGGGCGGTCGCGGTAGCCCCTCAACCAGGCGAAGCGAAGGGAGATGGACGTCATGCCCCTGCCCTACTTCGAAGTCGATGTCCCCATACGCAGCACCCGCCAGCCGGGCCTACGCGGTGTGCATGTCTTCACCGGCCCCGCCGACAGCCGCAGTGCCGCCGTGCGGATCGCGCACGAGGTCTACGACGCGGCCCGCACCGCACAGCAGGCCGGACGCGAAGTTCCGCGCGGGCGGCCGGACGGCTGGGCAGCCCGCGGCTACCGGCCCGGCTGGGAGCTCGACTGGACGGCAGCGGCCGCCGGCCGCTGGAACGCCCCGTATAGCTGGCGCCGCGTCAGTGACCTGTAGTTCCGCCCCGGGACAGCCGCTCTGCTTGGCGGCTTCGACGGCTGCCCCGGGCCCATCCATCCCGTACGAGATGAGAGGGAGAGACCAGTATGGCCTCCACCGTGCGCGTCCACGCCCCTTCCGGGCAACGCGCTCTGATGCTCACCAGTCTCGCGGTGCCGCTGACCGGCTGGGCCGTCCACGCCGTCAGCCTGCACCGCAAACTCGCCGCCGCCCACCGCAAGCTCGCCGACCGCCGTGACCCGCTCACCGGGCTGCTCGGACGCGACGGCTACACCGCCAAGGCCCGCCAGATCACCGGCCGGTACGGCGAGAGCTCCCTGGTGGTCTTCGTAGACCTCGACCGCTTCAAGGAGATCAACGACGGCCCCGGCGGGCACGCCGCCGGCGACCGCGTCTTGGCCGCCACCGCGCAGCGCCTCACCGCCTGGGCTGGCAGTCGCGGCGCGGTCGGCCGGCTCGGAGGGGACGAGTTCGCCGTCACGGTCAGGGTCGCACCGGCCCGCCGCGAACTCCGGCTCGCCCAGCTGATCACCCTGCTCGCGCAGCCCGTGGAGATCGACGATGACGCCCTGATCGACGTCACCGCGTCGGTCGGCGCCGCCGCCCCCGACGTCCTCGGCACGGTGGACCTGTCCGCTTTGCAGCGGGCCGCAGACGCGGCGATGTACGCGGGCAAGCACACCGGCCGTCCCGTCCTCGCCGACCGCTCCCATGCCACCGTGCCGTCCGTCAACGGCCGGCGCGCCGGGCGGCCGGGCACCAGCGCCCTCGGAGCCGCCGCGTGAAGCGGCCGACGCTCTACGCCCCGGACCACATCCGCGGCATCACCCTCAGGCAGCCCTGGGCCGCGTGCGTCCTGCACGGTGACAAGCGGGTGGAGAACCGGCCCCGCTCGTGGGTGCCGGGTTGGCGCCTGCTGCACGCCGCAGCCGCAATCGACCGGGCCGCGCTGCGCAATCCGCTCGTGACCCGCGCGGTCCGCGGCCGCGAGCTGCCTACCCGCGCGGTCCTCGGCATCGTCCGCATCGCCGGCTGCCACACCGACCCCGGGCAGTGCACCAGTCCCTGGGCGCAGCGCGACGTGCACCACCTGGTCCTCGCCGACGTCCAGGAGCTTGCCCTGCCCATCCCTGCGGGCGGGCAGCTCGGGCTGGCTTCGTCGGTGTAAGGGCGGGAACGATTGATGCCGAGTTCGAGCAACAGATGATGATCAGGCGGGTCCAGAATGTCGTCCAGTTACGAGACACCTCGTCGGCGCGTCGTGCCGTGACGAAGACCGATAGATGGCCCCGAGGGGCCTCGGCCAATCGAAGCTGATCGAGGCTGCCTGGGGCGAGGG
The DNA here is from genome assembly GCF_055577005.1 of Streptomyces sp. NPDC033221. Classification (NCBI taxonomy): domain Bacteria; kingdom Bacillati; phylum Actinomycetota; class Actinomycetes; order Kitasatosporales; family Streptomycetaceae; genus Streptomyces; species Streptomyces sp. NPDC033221. The sequence continues at coordinate 95,748 of NZ_JBVIQN010000034.1, forward strand.
TAGTCAGGGTTGCTGTCATGGCTTGAACCTCACGCGGTGTGAGGATGCATCGTGGGTCCATGACCACTTCTGCAACCTGGAAAGTAGGCCGACTTGCGGAGGCCAGCGGGCTGACCGTGCGCACGCTGCACCACTGGGACACCATCGGTTTGCTCAGCCCTTCACAGCGCACCACAGGAGGCCACAGGGAATACACCGAGGACGACCTCGTTCGTCTCTATCAGGTGCTCGCGCTGCGTAGTCTGGGGCTGGCGCTGGATACCATCGCCGTCTGCCTCGATGCAGGTGTCGATCCGACACGGCTGGTCCGGGATCACTTGGCGGGTGTGGAGGCATCCATCGCCGCGTTCGGTGTCCTGCGAGAGCGGCTCGTGCGACTCGGTGAGGAGCTGTCGGCTGACCAGGCTCCGACGGCCACGGCTCTGCTCGATGCACTGCGGGCGATCGGCGGCACCGGTCCGGAGGGCGAGCACACGCTGGGCCACCACCTGGATGCCGACGAGATACAGGTCCTGCAGACCCGTGCCGCCGCTCTGGGGCCCGCGATGCATTACCTGCTGGAAGTCGAGTGGCCCGAGTTGTACCGCAGGGCCGAACGCCTCCGTGCGGCTGGAACTCCTGCTACTGATCAGAAGGTCCGCCGGCTGGTGGCCCGCATGGATGAGCTGAGCGCGTTGTTTACCGGCGGCGACGCCGGCATCTCCGCCGGTGTGAGGGCTGCCTGGCATGACGAACCGGCCGCCATGTCGGGAGACCCCGACGCTCCGGCCGACGACTGGCGCGAGCTGGCTGAGTACCTGGACCGCGCTCGCCACAGCCCCGCCTGACTCGCGCCTGCTGTGGTCACCCCGTCATCCTCATGTGCCCAAGGAGTCTGGTTATGAACCGTCGAACACGTATGCGTATCGCCCTGGCATCAACGGTCCCCACCCTCCTCACCCTTCCCGTCATCTGCCTCTTGGCCGCGGTCGGCTCGGTGCCGTGGACCCTTCTCCTTGCCCTGCCGGTGGCGCTCGTGGTCCACGCTGCCATCAACTTCTCCCGCCTGGAGCAGAGGCTGTCGAAGACCCGCTCCGACCCGAACTCCGTGTGAGCAGACGTAGTCTCCCGCAGCCGCCTCACCGCCTTCATTCAGAGCAGTTCACGGGTTCTCAGCCCTGGGACTGCTGTTCCGCGCGGGCACGGGTGGTGGCGAGGCGGTAGGAGTCGGTGCCGGTCTCGATGATGTTGCCGCCGAAAGTGAGGCGATCGACCAAGGCGTCCTCGCCGGAGATCCGTTCCTGCTCGCCGACCCCGGCCAGACCTGGACCTTGCGCCCCGACATCACCACCCGCCCCCTCCCTGCTGCTCATCATCAGCCGGGAGACCGACCAGCTCACAGTCGAAGACGAGCACGGTCAGCGCTACCGCATCCCGCTATGCGCGCTCGCCGCCTACCAGCTCGATCAGTGGTGCTGGGCCCGGCCCGAGGGGGCCGTCGGCCGCAGGCCCGGCCGCCCCGACGCCATCCGCCACGCACTGAATGGAACCGAAATGCTCCCACCACTCTGGGTCGGCACATACCACGGCAGCCACGACGGCGGCCGCGTCGTCGTCACCACTACCCGGGACGATAAGCAGAAAATGCCCTACGGCTTGGTGTGCACCTGCGGCTTCTCCCAGCGCCACGCAGACCCGGTCCGCGTGGACCGCGCCGCCTGGCGCCACACCCACCCCACTATCTGGGGCCGCTGGAAGTACATGCTCCTGAACCTGCGCCGACCCGGGACGCTACAACGGCGACGCCCCAGCGGCATGAGCCAGAGTTCTGTACGCCGACCTGACCGTCTGCCACCTCCCAAGAGGCCGCGCCCGCATCTGAACGAGAGAAGTCTATGGACGCGACGGTGGTCAGCGAGGACGTCCCGCCTCGGCTCCGTGAGCGGGTTGTCCAGAAGCCGGAGGAGACCGCGCGTCCGTACGCCTGTTCAGGCGAGTGTCATCACACCGATGCTCAGAGGGCGTTTTGCTGCTTTTTGCGGGATAGTGCGGTGAATTCTGGTGAGTGGCTGGGGAGTTGAGTGCGGTACGTGGCGCTCATGTGACAGCCGGGCTGCGGATCCGGTTGTTGCGCTCCCTCTGCTCCTGTTTCGTCGCGAAGTACGCCGGTTGGCTCCGAATGCCCCAGCCGTCCGGACCCTGCGCCCTGACTGACGGCACGGACCGGAGCTATGCAGGAGACATGAGCGTGCGCCGCCGCTATCCCAGCGACCTGTCCGATGCCCGGTGGGCCCTGGTCGAGCCGCTCCTGTCGAGTAGGCGCGACGACAAGGTCCGCCGCGGTCTGAACATCGGCCACCCGCCCCGCCACGACCTGCGCGACCTCCTGGACGCGATCCTGTATGTGGCCCGCACCGGGATCCCCTGGCGCTACCTTCCGCACGACTACCCGCACTGGAACACGGTCTACCAGTACTTCGGCCGCTGGGAAAAGGACGGCATCTTCGAGCAGCTCAACGCCCTGTTACGACGCCGGGTACGCGGGGACGAGGGCCGTACACCGGAGCCGACCGCGATGGTGATCGACGCGCAGAGCGTCAAGACCTCCACCAACGTCCCGGCCGCCGGTCAGGGCGCCGATGTCTCCAAGAAGATCGTGGGCCGCAAGTGGTCCGTCGTGATCGACACGACCGGCCTGCTGCCGGCCGTCCTGGTCAGCGCCGCAAGCATCCAGGACTCCACGGCCGGCGAGACCCTCCTCAATCGGATCGCCGCGACCTATCCCGCCATCCGCAAAGGCTGGGCGGACCGCGGCTACCGCGAGTACCTCGTCGACCACGCTGCCCGTCTCGGCATCGACCTCGAAATCGTCCGCCGCACCTCCGGCACCCGCGGATTCACCGTGCTCCCGCGCAGGTGGGCGGTGGAGAGAACGCTCGGCTGGCTGATGTTTCACCGCCGCCTGGCCCGCGACTACGAAGCCCTCCCGGCCCGCTCCACCGCCATGATCTACCTCGCGATGATCGCCCTGATGACCCGCCGCCTCACCAGAGAACCCACCCCAACCTGGCGGGGGCTCTGATACCTCAGCAACGACGCGTCTCGGGACGAAACACTGGGAGGAAACGTCCTCTCACCACCCGCTCCGGCCAGCATCTCAAGGACTGGTCATCGCCGTCCGAGCTGAAGACCTCCCCGGGCTGCACACCTTCGCGCACGGCCTGGAGAAGGACTGGGAGGCTGTGATCCAGGGGCTGACCACCCGCTGGAACTCCGGCCCCGTCGAGGGCCGCGTTAACCACATCATTCTGTGGAATCAGATTTGTCAAGCTTGCGGTGCTTTGCCCTGTCGGACGTCGACGATCGGCAGGAGGGAAGCGTTCGGCGGGACGTCGAGCTGGCGGGGTGTAGGCCCGGCGGGGGTGGGAGTGTCGGCGAGGCGTCCCAGGGGACGGTCGAGGGATGCCTGGCCGTCGTCGACGGCGGCCTGCTCGTCCTCAGCCAGGGGGATCATGGCTCGCATTTTTTGCAAGTTTTCTTTGGTGTCTAGGAGTTGGGCTTTGCTGGAGTCCTTCGGGGTGTAGAAGTCACAGCGTGTGCAGGCCATGCGGTGCGGGCACTGCTCGAAGAAGGTGTAGGTGCAGTAGCCGTGCCCGAGGTCGTAGTGCTGCCAGGGTTCGCCGGCCGCGGCGGCGCCGGAGGTGACCGTGTCGCGGTCGACCAGGACCTCGATTGTGCGGACGTTGCGGGAGAAGTACCCCGCGTCGTCGTAGGCCCGGGTCAGCGTCGTCGGGCTGATCTTCGCGTAAAACTGCGTGGACTGTGGAGATCGGTGGCCGAGCCAGGCTTGCAGCTCGAACAGCGTCATCGGCTCCTTCGCGTTGTAGAGCTGGCTGGCGATCGTGGACCGGGCCCGGTGGCTGGTGATGTTCCCACGTACGTCTGCGGCGGGGACGCCGGCCTTGCGGCAGAGCATCGGGATGACGGTGTTGTTGATGTAAGCGGAGGAGAGCTTCCGGGCCCGGGTGGCGAACAGGAGGTCCACCAGCTCGCCGGTGCGGCGGTCGGTGAACTTGGGCTGCTCGGGGCGGATCGCCTGCCAGGCATCGAGGGCCTGGCCGAGGATCGGATCGACCGGCTTGGTGAACGCGGTGCCGGTCTTGTGAGTCGGCACGTCCAGCAGACACACGGCGTCACGGGCCAGGACCTGCTTCGAGTCGCCCGCGATCGTGGCCCCGTCATGCTGCCAGCGGATGCAGCCCACCCGCAGCCGGGCGATCTCATCGCTTCTCTGCCCGGAGAACAACCAGGTCAGCGTGACTGCCCGGACCAGTTCGAGGGGGTAGAAGTTCCCGGCCCGGGTCTGGGGCAGGTCGTCCTCTTTGAGGTTCAGTCCCGCCCACATCAGCTTTGCCCACACCTCGTCAGCGATCACACGGGGGTCTGGGCCGAGCAAGGCGGCGACACTGCGCGGAGTGGCCAGCGCGCGCTGCGGATCGAACCGCCTGGGTATCCATTCCCACTCTTGGCAGTCACGGAAGAACGTCCGCACCGCGCTGAGCTGGGTCGCTTTCGTGGGTGCCTCCAGCGGCTTGCCGATGCGGTCCTTCAGGCCGACGGTCCGCTGAACATAGTCGCCGACCTTCATTCGGTCCAGCGCGGCGATCCAGGCCACGCAGGTCTGGCGCGTCCAGCTCGCCGGATCCGCAGCCTCGGGGTGCTCGGCCTCCAGCCACCGCCCGACCTTGAACAAGGTCGAGCGGACGCTGCCGCGGACGCGAGGCGTGAGCGTGGAGGTGTCGAACCAGCGGTCCACCCACCGAGCCCACTCCTGCGCTCCGCCGGTCGCCCTCGCTGAGTGGCGTCCCGTCATCTGCTGGGGCGGCTCGCAGTGTCCCAGCTCGGCGGCGGCCCGCTGCATGGCGTGCAGGGTGTTCAGCCGCAGGTCAGGAAGGAGTCGTTCCCCGCGTATTCGCTCGAACAGTTCGGTGGTCAGCTCCTCGATGTGAGGGCTCCGGTTGAGGAGAAACACCTGGCAGGCGACCATCGGCAGCACCGTGTCGTCCTCGCGGCCGAGTTGGTAGCCCCATCCGTCGAGCACCGCGCGGAGGCGGCGGATCTCGCCCTCCACGCGGTCACGGCCGAAGACGCGCCAGGCCAGGGTGAGCCGGCTGAAGCTGCCGAGCCGGTAGAACGCGGTGAAGCCGCCGAGGAGGAAGGCGTGTGCGGCCAGGTAGGGACGTACGGCGTCATCTGCCCAGCTGGGGGCGGCCTTGCGGAAGCCTTGCTGGTCGTGGCCGAGTAGGTCGGCCCATTCTGTTTCGGTCCATGACCAGTACGATCGGCCGGTCTCCGCGCATCGCAGCAGCATCATGGCGCCGGCGTCCAGCGTCGCCCGCCGGCGGTGGGTCGTGGGCGGCGAGTCCAGAGCGGCAGCAGCGTCGTCCAGGGGCCGTAGCAGTCGTCGGATCTGACGCCACTGCGGGGCTGACGGGTCGTGGCGGGCCAGTCGTCGCAGGTTGACCACGCCGAGGTCGACGATGGCCTGCTTCTCAGCAGCCCGGACTGTCCGCTTGATGTCGTAACGGCCCGGGGCGACCGGCCACTGCCAGCGCGGAAGGTGTTCTCCGGGAGTCGACTGCGCGGAGGGCATGATCACCGGGGCACCTCCGCGTCGCCGCCGGCCGCGGTGAGGGCCTGGATGCGCCAGGCGTGGATGTGCTCCATGCCGCGGCTGAGCTTGTCGGCCAGATCGCGGCCGGACAGGTGGATGTACTGCAACGTGGAGTCGGTGTGCCGGTGCCCGGCGAACGAGGCGATGGCATGCACTTCCCAGCCCATCCGAGCCAGGTCCGTCAAGCACAAGTGCCGGGTCGTGTGCGTGGAGAACCGCTCGACGCCCGAGGCCAGGGCGATCCTGCGGACCACTTTCGACCACGTCCACAGGCTCAGCGGCTGGGCATGGTTGCGGCGCGACTCCGACAGGAACAGCGGCCCCGGGCCCGGCTGACGGCGGCACGGTGGGCGAGGTAGCCCGACAGAGCAGCACCCCGGTCGACGCCGAGTACGGCACCACCCGCTCCAGCCGGTTCTTCGTTGTCTCCGCCCGTATCCGCAGCGTGCGGTGGGCCGGATCGACGTCATCGGTCCGCAGCGAGCACAACTCCTCGCGCCGCAGCGCGGCGTCATAGGCCAGGGCGAGCATCACCCGGTTGCGGACCGGCTCACGCCGGGCCACCTCCAAGATCCGCAGCCACTGCTGTTCACCGGGGATCCACGGCAGCTTGGTCAGTCGCGGCACCAGTCCCCGTTGATAGCCAGCGCCGGCCCGGCGGCCGGGGGTGTAGCGTCCCCGGCCGACCGGATTCGACTCCCGCAGGCCCTCCTCCATGAGGAAGTCATAGAACAGACGGACCGGCACCAGGCGCTGCTGGATGGTGGCGTTGGCCAGTCCCGCCCCTGAGTCGATCGAAACCACGTTGACCCCTCGGCGGTGAGGCCGTGAGGTCAACTCCCGTACGTAGGCGGCGGTATGCGCGCGATTCGCGGTTACCGGGTCGACGTCCTCCCGTTCGCACATCAGCAGGTACTCGGCCATCCCGCGGGCGTAGGCATCGATCGTGCGGGGCGCACGTCCGAGATCCGTCCAGATCGTCAGCCAGGTCGCTGCCTGCTCGTGGCGGCCGAGTACCGGCCACTTCTCCGTGAGCACCGTCGTGCCGCTCAACACATCTCCCAAGTCCGTGGTTGTACCGGAGAGACATGATCACCCCGGCAGATTCCACGTAACTTTTAAAATGATCAAACGGCAGATGTTCGGCCGCGCCAAGCTCCCCCTGCTCCGTAAGCGGGTCCTGCTCACAGCAGCAGCGAACAGGTGACTCCGGAGGCTGAGTGTCAGACCCCTGCGTCATGCTCGATGGTGTGAACGAAGATACTTTCTGGAAGCTCATCGAGGATTGCAGGCCCACAGGACCGGACCCCGACTCCCAGCAACTGGCAGCCGCACTGACCGAGCACCTCGCCCAGTCCCCGGTGTTCGTGGTCACCGGTTTCGCCGAGCAGCTGTCCTGGGCCCTTTACCGCCTGGACCGCAGGGAACTCGGACAGGGCCTTTCCGGTGACGCATTCCTCTACGCACGCTGCGCAGTCGTCGCCGCCGGCCGTGAGGTATTCGAAGGTGTACTCCAGGACCCGGGTGCCTTCGCCCCGTTCGCCACCGACTTCATCTGGGCCGAGAGCTTGCTCTACACACCAGACCACGCCTACGAACGCATCACCGGCGAAGAATGGGACCGCAGCACCCGCTACTCCTACGAGTCGTACTCGAACACCGGCGGCTGGGCTGCCTGAACACCACTGCCTCCCATTAGGCAGGTCCCGCCCCCAGTGATCGTCCTCACGGAATATGTGCCTGATCCCCACAGATCCCTACATAGCCACTGCCACCGCCACCCGCGACGACATCCGCACCCAGCCCTACGCCTGGACATGCACCTGCGGATCCTCACGCAGCTTCCCCAC
>NZ_JBVIQN010000035.1:0-81620 GCF_055577005.1 Streptomyces sp. NPDC033221
CGCGGTGACCAGCCTGCCGAACTGCCGCGGGCCCAGCCCGGTGAACGGGGCTATCCAGGAGGGCTCCGAGGCCGTGATCACACCAGACACGGCAAGATCATCGCACTTCTGAACAGCAGTTACGGGACAACGCTTAGCGTCGGCCGTAGGACCGGTGCATGGCGGGCCAAGAAGTCCCACAGCTGGTCGGCGACTGGCCCGTGCGGCCGGTCACGCCGGCGGGCTACCGAGAGTTCCTCGACCACACCGGGAAAGTGCCGTCCGGCGATGGAAAGCAGGCGTCCGTCACGCAACTCAGTCTCGATCATGAATCGCGGCACGTGTCCCCACGCCATGCCGTGCAAGATCAGCTCCTTCTTCATGAGGTGGTCCGGAACGGAGCTCAGGGGCGCGCCTTCGACCAGGAAATGGCCTTGTTCGGACGGATGCCGCGCCGAATCCCGGACCATGCATTGGGTGAAGGCCTGCATCCGCTGCGGTGTGATGTCGGTGTCCGGAGGGAAGGGCAGGAAACCGGGCGCCACGACGGGCACCAGCGCGACGCGGCCGAGGTCGATCCACTCCATCCGCACGTCGCTTTTGGGGACGCGGTGCACGATGAGATCGGCTTCGTCCTCCAGCAGCCGCTCCCAGGGGCCGGTGACCGTCTCGAACTGCAGGTGCAGTCGTGTCTGCGGGCACTGCGCGAAGAAGCGGCTGAGCATCTCCAACACCGGCGGAAGTGGGCATAGGTCCCCGAGCACCACGCGCAGTTCGGCCTCTTCGCCCATCGCCAACTGCGCGGCGTAGGTCTGCAGCTCCTCGGCCTCGTGCAGGAGGAAGCGCACCTTGCGGTGGAAGGCGTGCCCCGCCTCGGTGAGCTGAACCCGATAGCCCGAGCGATCCAGCAGGTCCAGGCCCAGCTGGCGCTCCAGCTTGGCGACGGCTGTGAACACAGAAGGGTGCGAGCGGTGCAGTCGCTCGGCGGCGGCCTGGAAGCCGCCGCCGACCACAACGGCGTTGAAGCACTGCAACTCGTGGAGCGTGAAGTTCGACATTGTCCAGACAACCTACAGAACTCTTTCGATCTTTGTAATAGAACTCTTGCAGGTGGCGTTCCTAGGCTGAGCGCATATCCGCCAGATCACTGGAGCTGACATGACTTCTCAGACCCGTACTGCCATCACCACCGGCGATGGCGTCCGCATCGCCTACCGCTTCGACGGTCACGAGAACAAGCCGGTGCTGCTGCTCTCGAACTCCATCGGTACGGACCTCCACATGTGGGATGGCCAGATGTCGGCTCTGACCGAGCACTTCCGGCTGCTGCGCTACGACGCGCGCGGCCACGGCGCCTCCGATGTCCCGAGCGGTCCGTATTCCCTGGACCGGCTGGGGCGCGATGTGGTGGAGCTGCTGGATGCCCTGGGCCTGCAGCGGGTGCACGTGCTGGGCCTGTCTCTGGGGGGAATCGTCGCGCAGTGGTTGGGGATCCACGTTCCGGAGCGCGTCGACCGCCTGGTGCTTTCCAACACCGCCGCGTACCTCGGCCCGGCGAATCAGTGGGATCGACCGATCGCCGAACTGCTGGAAGCCCCCGACATACAGGTCACCGCGGAGAGGTTCCTGCACAACTGGTTCCCGGCCCACATGCTGCGAGGCGACGACGAGGTTGTCGAGGGCTTCCGCCGCACCCTGCTCGCCACGCAGCGCGAGGGCGTGGCCGGGAGCTGGGCTGCGGTGCGCGACTTCGACCTGCGCCGCACGGCCACACTCATCCACAGCCCGACACTGGTCATCGCGGGCGAGCACGACACCGTCACGTCCGCCGACCACGGGAAGGAGCTCGCCGCGACCGTCCCCGGCGCGCGGTTCACTGTCCTGCCCACGGTGCACATGGCGAACGTCGAAGGGCAGGCGGAGTTCCTGGACGCTGTGGTGGCCTTCCTCACAGAGCGGTCTTGACGGCTACCGCGTCGCGTCTGGACGGCCCCTTCCCGCTTTCCCAACCAACAGGCTCTGACAAGCCATCGTGCTTTTGATCAGGCGCTCGCTCCTGAGCGAACAGGGCTCTGGATCGGGTGAGGTGGCGCCCGTACGCGCATGAAGAGAGGGCCTCCTGGTAGCTCGCAGTTGTCGAAGCCAGAGCAAGCAGGAGGCCTTGTATCGCACTTGTATGCGATCACGCCCGCGGAGTCCAGTTCGTCCACCCCGGGGTGTGACTGTCTCGCCCACAGGTTCGGGAACGCGGCTGATCATCCAGGCCGGGAGCTCCGCTACCGCTCGGACATGAGTGATGCGGAGTGGGCGGTGGTCCGGCAGGCCTTTCCGACGCCGGCGTGGATGGACAGCCGGGGCGGCCGGCTGGAAGGCTCTTGCCACCGTCAGATGCTCGATGCAGTCCGCTACCTGGTCGATATCGGCATCAAGCGGCGGTCCATCCTGCGGACTTCCCGCCGTGGGACCGCGCCTACGCGTTCTTCCGCCGCTGGCGCGACCATGGTCCGGTCCGCGAACTCCATGACCGGCTCCGCGACGGCGTCCGCCGGGCGGAAGGCCGCGACGTTGCGCCGACCGCGGCCATAGTGGACTCGCAGTCGGTGAAGGCGGACGCCACCGTCAAGTACGACTCACGTGGCTACGACGGCTCAAGATAACGGCCGCAAACGGCACCTGATCACGGACTGCCTCGGCCTGCTGATGGTGCTGGTCACGCCAGCTCGCGCGGGGAGCACGTCAACGGCGTTGCGGGAGCCGACAACGTCCGCCTGTGCGGAGAGCGCGGGGGTTGTGGGGCGCCCCGGACGATTACCCGCAAAAAAGTGCGGGGCCCGTGAGAAAACCGATGGGCGCGAGACGTTGGGGCGCTCGCGGGGCGGGCTGACCCCGGCCGTGGTGGTGCGACTGCCGGAGGGGCCTCCGCGCGGCTCCTGCGGTGACTGTTGCGACGTAACACGGCTGCGCCCGGGCTGACAAGGCGGCGCCCCCTCCCGAGGGTTCGGGAGGGGGCGCTGTGTCCTGTGGGCTCAGGCGACGCTGAACCAGCAGATGTTCACGAAGTCCAGCGGATCATCGTACTGCTTTATTTCTCTGGCTACCCTCTGCAGGGCCTGGTCCCGGGGAAGGTTCCAGGGCACGAAGTCCTCGTCCTCCTGGGAGCCGAGGTCGCCGATTTGCACTCCACGGTCCAGCATGTCGCCGATCAGCTGCAGGGTGACGCTTTGCAACTGTGCTTCGGTGCGGTCTTTCCCGGTGACATTTTTGGCTGCGTCTCGGACCGGGATGAAGTACACGGGGGTCATCTCCGCATATTCGACGAGGTATTCGAGTTCCTCTTCGTACGCGTCTTTCGCTGTCATGACGACCCTCTCAGTGCTTTGCGTGGTAGCGCTTCAGTCCGAACTCCTCATGGAGGTCATCGCTGAAGTCGATGGCCGGATCTATCTTGGTCTCGCCGACCCGGCGCCCTGCCGCCGACCGCCGCCCCGAACCCGACGCCATGCGTGGGAGCCCGCGATGACGGTCCACCTGCATCTGATCCGATTACGCCTTGACCAGTAAGGAGCCTTGCCATGTCCGCCGAGCCGTTCGAGGTCGGCATCACCGAAGCCGAGATCGCGGACCTGCGTGAACGATTGCGACGGACACGGTGGCCCGAGCGCCAGCCAGTGGACGACTGATCACAGGGTGTGCCGCTGGCGTATGCACAGGAGCTTTGCCGCGCCTGGGCCGAGGACTACGACTTCGGGTTCGCCGAGCGGCTGAACGTGTTCCCGCAGTACCGCGACACGATCGACGATCTGGGCATCCACTTCCTGCACGTCCGCTCGCCGGAGCCAAACGCGTTCCCGCTCGTGCTCACGCACGGGTGGCCGGGTTCGGTGCTGGAGTTCCTGGAGGTCCTCGGTCCGCTGACCGACCCGCGCGCGCACGGCGGTGACCCGGCGGACGCGTTCCACGTGGTCGCGCCGTCGTTGCCCGGGTACGGCTGGAGTGACAAGCCGTCGACGACCGGGTGGGACATCACTCGCACCGCGCGCGCCTGGGACACGTTGATGGTCTCGCTGGGTTACGAACGGTACGGTGCGCAGGGCGGTGACTGGGGTTCGGCGGTGTCCGCGGTGTTGGGCGAGGTGGCGCCCGAGCGGGTCGCCGGCGTGCACCTGAACCTGGGATCCGTGGCGGCGGGCACGTTCGACGACCCGACGCCCGCGGAGCTGGCGAATCTCGAGGCCGAGAAGGAGATGCAGCGCACCGACCGGGGGTACTCGGCGATCCAGGCGACCCGGCCGCAGACGCTCGGCTACGGCCTCACCGACTCCCCGGCGGGGCAGGCCGCCTGGGTGGCCGAGAAGTTCTGGGCGTGGACGGACAACGACGGCCATCCCGAGGACGCGTTGTCGCGGCAGACGATCGTCGACGAGATCTCGGCCTATTGGTTCACCGCGTCGGCCACGTCGTCGGCGCGCCTGTACTGGGAGAGCTTCGCCAACTTCCGGGACAAGGTGACCGCGCCATCCGGGCTGTCGGTCTACCTGCGCGACATCACCCGCCTGTCGAGGCGGGAGGCCGAGCTGCGCTTCATCGGCCTGCGCTGGTTCGAGGAACTGCCGCACGGTGGCCACTTCGCCGCGCTGGAGCAGCCGGAGTCGTTGGTCAAGCAGGTGCGCGGGTTCTTCCGCCTGTTCCGCTGACTGTCCGTGCCGCCCCCTGGGAAGCCCGCGCGCAGGGGATGGTCCTGTCCGTCCCCCGGGTTACCGGCAAAACGACGGCCGCGCTCGGCGAGCGGTCGCTGGCGATCATCGCCCTCGAACGAGGAGTCGGCCTTCGAATGGCGGAGTAGCCTCGGCGAGCGCGGCGAAGTCCATCGCCTCGAAGTTCTTGCGGATGAAGGCGCCGGGCAGGTTCTTGTCGCGAACGGCCTTCTGCCAGTTCAGCGTGGCGAACGAGATGTCGACCGGACGTGCGGCCAGTCAACCCGCATCGTCATCTCCCGCCCGCCCGACACCCGGGTGCGCCTGGCCGTGATCGACCGAGACCCCCGCTGTGCGCCCGCGAGGCGTGCTGCGGGCCCGGCTGATGCCGACGGCCGCGGGCTGCTTCTGGTCGGCCGGCTCGCCGACCGGTGGGGGTACGACCGGATGGGCCCTGCGGTACGGCCATGGGGGGGAAGCGCGTGTGGGCTGAGCTGGCGCGGCTGTTTCCGGACACCCTCCAGCACATTTCCAAGGCGCTGCCGACCAGCCGCTGGGCCCACCTCAGCCAGGCCCTGCTGGACGGCGGGGCGTCCCCACTGTCGGACCTTCTGGTGCTGGGGGGCTGGACGCTGGGCTTTGCCCTGCTGGCCGGCTTCGCCTTCCGCCGGGACACCGCGCACTGAGCCCCAGCAGGTAGGCCTACGCGGCGGGTGGGCCGGGACCCTATGTGGTCGTGGCTGGCGCGGGCGCGTGCCGGCCACCGGCGTTCGGCGCGATGCCCGGCAACGCGCTCGCCGGCCCGGCCCGCAGGCGGCCCCGCCCCTGGAAAAACCTGAGGTTAGAGTGAAGGTCGCAGGGCGTGGCCCCGGCTTGGGGGCGCGGAAGGGGGAAAGCCGATGAGCCAGAAGTTCGGCGCGCGCACGGAGCGGGCGGACGGACCCGCCGGCCCCCCCTCCACCCGGGGAGCGGCGGTGGGCGCCACGGCTGCCGTCATTCCCCTCTTCGGTCTGGTTCCCTCGCTCTCCGCGTCGGACAGCCCGCTCACCACCGTCCTTGTGGCCGCCTTAGCCCTGGCCCTCTTCGCGGTCTCTCAGGTGACCATCTCGTGGTCGTACCACTCCGCCCGGCTCGATGACCGGTTCCGGCTGGCACTGTTGGTGCCGCTCGCGGCGCTGTCCGTGGCCCTTCCGCTGTGGCTGGGCAAGGACTGGACGATCCTGTTGACGTATCTGGCGGCCACCTGCGCGGTCGCCGTACCTCCCAGGATGACCCTGCCGGCGCTTGCGACATCGGTCTCGCTGGCCATCTTCGTGGCCGAGCATGTCGACGGAGCGGACACCACCTCGCTGGTGGTGATGACCGCGGCGGTCGGTCTCTCCATGACTACCTACCGCCGGATCCTCGACCTCAACGCCGAGTTGCGGCGCACCCGCCGCGAACTGGCGCGGGCCGCAGTGACCGAGGAGCGGCTGCGCTTCGCCCGGGACATGCACGACACGCTGGGCCACGACCTGCTCCAGCTCACCCTGCGCACGGAAGTGACAAGGAGGCTGTACCGGGCCGGCGGGATGGATGTGGAGCAGGAACTCCAGCAGATCGAGGACATGGGCCGGCAGTGCCTGGACCGGGTGCGGGAGGCGGTCACCGGCTACCGGCGGCTCAGCCTGCACGCGGTCATCGAGGAGGCCCGGCCGACGCTGGGTGACGCCGGTGTCTCGGTGTCGGTGGACGCTGTGACGGACCGGCTGCCCCAGGAAGTGGAGACGGCTTTGAGCTGGGTCGTTCGTGAGGCGCTGACGAACGTCGTCCGACACGCACAGGCGGCCCACTGCTGGGTCACGCTGTCCACGGAGGGCAGCCGCGCCGTCCTGGAAGTACGCGACGACGGCAAGGGGCCCGCCCGGCGCCCGACCTCAGGGCCAGGCGGGAACGGACTGACCGGTCTCACCGAGCGGGTCGCCGCCCTCGGTGGCTCCCTCCGGACGAGCGCCTCGCCGGGCGGCGGCTTCCGCCTCCTGGCCGCCGTCCCGCTCACGGACTCCACGACCGCCAGGGGCTCGCTCGCCCACTCCCTTACGGAAGGCACGACATGATCCGGGTACTGCTCGCCGAGGACCAGGCCATGGTGCGCGGTGCCATTGCGACCTTGCTGGGGCTGGAGCCGGACATCGAGGTGGTCGGCCAGGTCTGTGACGGGCCCAGCGCGGTGTCCACCGCCCTGGAGCTGCGCCCGGACCTGTGCCTGCTGGACATCGAGATGCCCGGCGGCAGCGGGCTGGATGCCGCGGGGACCTTGCACGCCAAGCTGCCCGAGACGAGAATCCTGGTCTTCACGGTCTTCGACCGTCCCGGTCATCTGCGCCGCGCGCTCGCGGCCGGGGCCAGCGGCTTCATCGGGAAGAACCGGCCGGTGGAAGAACTCGCGGCGGCGATCCGCCAGGTCATGGCCGGGGAAACCGTGATGGACCCCGCGCTGGCGGCCACCGCGCTGCGGGCCGCGCCCAACCCGCTCACCCCCAGGGAACGGGAGGTCCTGGCCGCGGCGATCGACGGTTCGCCGATCCCGCACATCGCGACGAGGGTGCACCTCTCCGAGAAGACGGTGCGCAACTACCTCTCCTCGGCCATCCAGAAGACGGACTGTGCCAACCGCTTCGAGGCGGCTCATACGGCCCGTGACAACGGTTGGCTGTAGAGCAGGAGAACGGGCTCCATGGGGACTGAAGGGACCGCGGGGACGGGCAGGTCAGGGCCTTTCCGGCGCTGACCCGTCAGAAGCGCCCTGGCCGCGTGCGGGCCCACTCCGCACGGGTGCGGCACCGCCGTCGGTGTCGTTCTCGCTGACGAGAAACGGTTCGAGCCAGTCGGGCCTGGCGGCGGCGGCCAGCGCGGTCGCCTCTTGCGTGGGAAGGTCCAGGACGTTGTAGTACTGCCGCCCGGCCGCCGTGGCCACGGTGAGGGTGGTCACCCCCGACCGACGCTGGAAGAAGGACTGGTGGAAGACCCAGCCGACTGCCGCGTCGCAGGACAGGACTTGACGCCGCCGCACCAACGACCCTTGCCGGGTCACCAAGTGAGCCCCGTCCAGCAGGGCATGGCCGAGACTGTGGTAGCGGTCCCGCCCCACCAGTTCGCCGAGTGGGAGCAACACCAGGGAAGCCAGGCAGCTCCAGACGGGCCACCCGGCCCACAGCGACAGCGCACCGATCAGGGCGACGGCCACCACAGCCGTGGTCCGGGCCCGGGTGAGCCGGCGCCTCCTGGCCCCGTGGCCGTGCCGGGTCAACGGGCAGTCCATCGGTGCCGCGTCCCCGTACACGGCCGCACCAACCTCGCGGGCGCGGGCGCGCGGCGCCGGGGGCAGCAGCAGTGAGCCGCCGTTCTCCGCCCCCCGTTCGGTCCGCAGGCCGGTGGTGATGGCGATGCAGCGCGCGCCGCGGACCAGGCGCAGCGGCAGCGTCTCGCTGATCTCGACGCCCCTGAGCCGGCGCCCTTCGATAGTGACTGAGCGCGTGGTGGTCAGGCCCCGGGTCAGCTTCAGTGTGCCGTTCCCGAGCCGGGTGAGCCGGAAGTTCCAGAAGGACACGGCATAGCCGATGATGGAGAGCAGTGACACTACCAGCACTCCCAGTACGACGGTCTCCAGCACCGCCAGCGGCATCGGCAGCGAGGAGAGCTGCCGGGCCAGGGCACGCACCGGGGGGAAGCGGTCGGGGCCGAGTTCCGCGGAGTTGAGGAACGTGACTGCCGATGTCAGCAGCACGCCGACGCTTGCCAGTCCGCTCAGGGTGAAGGCGCCGAACCGCGCCCACGTGGGCCGGAGCGTGGCGATCAGCTCTTCCCCCGCGCGGTCCGCATCCTCACGGATCTCGTCGGCACTCTCTTTACGCCGCTGTTCACGGCCCGAGGAACGCGGCTTTACGTAGCGGGCACGGCGCGGCCGTCCGTCCCCTGCCGGACGGGGGTGCGGCACCTCGGCGCCGGTGTCCCGTGTGGCGTCCGCTTGCGGGGCATCGGCCCGGGCGGGCTGTCCGGTGTGATGCAGCAGCTCGTTCCGCAGCAGCTCGGCAGCCGCAGTGTCCAGTGCGTCCAGTACCAGTCCGTCACCGTGCCGGTCCGACCGGCCCGTGCCGATGGCCAGCCGCCGCAGTCCCAGCGCCCGCTGCAGCACCCGGGCACTGACGTCGACCGACCGGATACGGTCCCGGGGAACGGACAGTACCTCCCGGCGCAGCAGCCCGCGACGGACCTGCACGTGCACGTCCGTCACCCGGTACGTGGTGGTGAAGTAACGGCCGAGGCCGATCATCACGGCCAGCCCGAGGCCGATCAGGCCCCAGGGCTTCTCGCCGCTGCGGCCGAGGAAAAAGACGCCCAGGACCACCGGCAGGAATCGGAGTGCCTCGTGGAGGGGGTGGACCGCCAGCATGCGCGGACTCAGCCGCCGCCACGCGGGCTCCTGCTCGGTGTCCGTCGCCGGTGCTCCCTCGGCGGCGGCAGCGGTCCGGGCCTTCATGTGGCGTCTCCGGGGGTCTGGCCGGTCTGGACGGTGAGCTCCTCGACCAGCCGTTCCGCGACGTCCTGGTCCAGTGCGTGGATCCGGACCGGGCCCCGGGCCGAGGCGGTCGTCACGGTGACGGAGACGAGCCCGAAGAGGGAGGCGAGCGGCCCCCGTTGGGTGTCCACGGTCTGGATGCGTGAGACGGGGGCGATCCGCCGTTCCTGGTTGAGCCAGCCCGCTCGGGTATAGACGGCCACCGGCGCGACCTCCCAGCGGTGCACCCGGAAGCGCCAGCGGGGCATGACGGACACGTGGAGCAGCGCGAGCACCGCCGTCACCGCGATCAGCACGTACTGCGGGTGCGGCACCGGCAGGTACGGCACCGTATCGATCCGGTCGTTCAGCAACCAGCCGGCTTGACCCAGTAGCAGTACGGCCCAGCCGAGTCCGGCACGGGCCGCCCAGAACAGCGGGGCCCGACGGCTGGCCGTCTCGCTGGGCGTCCGCAAGCGCACTGTGGCCTGCCCGGCGGGGCCCTCCGTCCTGTCCACGGTTGTCTTCATCACCACTCCACACTGGCCGAATCGGCGGCCCGCTCCCAGAGGTCCGTGTCCCGACTCTTTCGGGACAGATGTCCCGGAGGCTGGGGCGTGCCGTCGCACTCAGGACGTCAGCTCTTGGCGACGAACTCCCGGATGGAGTCCGCGACGTAGTCGATCATTTCGATACTGAGGCCAGGGTAGACACCAGTCCAGAAGGTGTGTTCGGTGATGACGTCGCTGTTGGCGAGGCTGCCGACGACGCGGTACCGGCGGTCCTGGTAGGCGGAGTGCCGACTGAGGTTTCCGGCGAACAACCTGCGGGTGCCGATCTTGCGTGCTTCGAGGAAGTCCACCGCGCGGCGCGGGTATAGCCCGCTTGTGCGGGGACCACCCGGGCCGGGGCGATGGCCGGGGCGGCGGTCAAACCGTGTAGATGATGGCGCCCGACATCATCTCGCCCTGACGTCCTCGACAACCGGCTGGCACAGGCTCTTTCTCACGGTGTCGGGCTGGCCAACCGCCTCCCGGCACTCCCGTACGATGATCCGAAAAGTGACCGACGGGGTGGGTATCCACGCATGGGCAACATCAGCATCAACAGCCATGCTGTGCGGACGACGGGCAGCGACATGAGCGTGCTGTCCCGGGAGACGGTCCGCAAGCTGAACAATTCCCTGGAGGAGAGCCAGGCGACGGGTTTGGCGGACTCTGTCTGGGGCTGGGAGTGTGCCGAGCACCTCTACTCCTGCGCGCTGACGTGGGAGGAGCACATGGTGGGCCTGGCGAAGAAGATGGGGGAGCTGGGCGAGCGGCTGCAGGAAAGCGCCGGCAGCTACGACGCACAGGACGAGGAAGCGGCCTCACGGCTGCGGCACGGCCTGAACGACCTGGGAAAGGCGTGAGCGGCCGGTGGTGAACTATGAGGCCGTGATCAATGCCCGGCCCGAGAAGTGGCGCAAGGCTGCCGAAGAGTGGGTGACGCTGGCCAAGCACGCTTTGCGCGCGGCCCAGGACATCCGGGGCAACGGCACCAAGCCGCTGGCCGACAGCTGGACCGACGAGGTGGGCCAGAAGGCCGCAAAGGAATTCGAAGAGCTGGCCGACCAGCTGGAGTCCGCCTACGACATTCTGCTCGGCGGCAAGATGCTCTGCGAGGCCGTGGCCGACAGCATGGAGACCGCGCTGAGCTCGGCGCGCGAGATCAACGAACTCGCCCAGCGCCACAATCTGCGCATCGGCACGGACGGTCTGCCCGAGGGCGCGCCGATGCCCGGTGAGGACCCGGACAAGCTGCATGCGCGCGAGTACATCGTCGCGCTGCGCGATCATGTGCTGCAGCAGGTCGGCGAGGCCGACAACACGGCCGCCGCGAAGTTCGCCATGCTGACGAAACAGGTGAACATCGCTGACCCCGACGAAGCGCTCAAGGTGCAGAACAAGGCCTCGCAGGCGGAGATGGAGATCCTCGGCGCCGAGATACCCAAGGATGCCGGGCCGATGACTCAGCGCATGTGGTGGAACGGCCTGAGCGACAAGCAGCGGCACGAGCTGATGCTGGCCGACCCGGTCGCCCTGTCGAAGCTGGAGGGGCTGCCGGAGAGCGCCAAACAGGAGATGCGCGGCACGGACGGGAAGTTCGACCGCGTCAAGATGGTCGAGTACGCGCTGCAGAACTGGGACCAGGACGATCCGATCGACTTCGGAAACAACTGCACCAACTTCGTCTCCCAAGCTCTCGATCACGCAGGCATGCAGAAGAAGCTCGACTTCTGGTCGGGGGCGCGTGGCGACGATACCTGGGGCCATGAAAGCGGTATCGGCAACGACTGGTGGGACAAGACGATGTACTACTCGAAGTCCTGGGGCGGAGCCGAGAACCAGCAGAACTTCATGCTCGATCACGGGGGTGAGGAAGTGCCACGCGACCAGGTCCGTCCCGGCGACATCATCTACTACGAGCAGGCCGGCGACAACGACCAGATCGAGAAGGGCAACACGCACCACGCCGCCATCGTCACCGGCGTCATGCCGGATGGTGAGATCAAGTACACCCAGCACAGCGACCCGTACCGCAACGTCAGCCTCGACGGCCGCCTCCCCAACACGGAAAAGGCCGAAGGCCAGCAGAAGGTCCGCATCGTCCGCCCGCACCCGGATTGGTACTGATCCCGTGGCCGAGACCACTTCCGATGCCCAAGAGCGGCCACAGTATCTGCCGAGACGTCGGCGTACTGCGATTCTGTCCGTTCCGCTGCTGACCGCCGCAGCCGTCACCTGTTTCGTCGCGACGCTGGTCGTGTCAACACAACACGTCCACCACCAGTCCGCCGCCTGCCGCTACATCGCCGTTCCGTGGACCCATTTCGCCTTGTCGTACGGTGCTCTGGCCGCCGCCGTACTGGCAGTGACCGTGCACATCGTGCTCCTGCGCAGCGCACGACGCCGCGGATCGGGGCCGACCGCACCCTGGCATAGCAGCCTTTCCACCATGTGTGTCGTCATCGCCAGCCTGATGATCGCCCTGTCGGCAGCCGTCACCGTTATGACACATGCGGACGCCGCTGAAACGGCAGCCAACCTCGGCAAGCCCATGTGCGAAGGCTGACCGGTCGGCGGCGGGGTCGCCTCCAGGCACCAGGTGCAGCCGCCGGCCTCGTCCAGGACACTCTCCTCGGCGGGGGCGGACGGCCTGCAGGGCGTCGGCAAGCTGCCAACCCGACTTGGTACACCCCAGGGCGGTGCGGGAAGGATCCCGAGCATCTCGAGGACGCCGTCGCGGGGGCCGCGGGTGGCGATACGCAGCGCCGCGGCACGGGGTGGCGGCGGCGCGCACGAGCGCGTGGAGCCGGGACGCGTCGAGCGCGCCGCGTTGCTAATAGGACTCCGTTAGGTCTTTCCATTCTCGCTGTCCGGGAGCATGTTGGGAGTGTGGACAGGCGACAAGTCGACGAGGTCCGTCTTGAGTTGGCGGAGTTCGCGGCCGATGTGTTCGCGTCGGTCCCGCGGCGGGACCAGCGGGCGAAGGGTGACTGCTATCTGCGGGGCCTGATGCTGGATGGGCGGCGCAAGTCGATCCAGGCGATGGCCGGCCGGCTCGCGGACGGCAACGAGCAGAACCTGCAGCAGTTCGTCAACCAGTCCACTTGGGACCCGCTGCCGGTCAGACGGCGGATCGCCGAACGCATGACGGCACTGGTCAAGCCCGAGGCGTGGTTGGTCGACGACGTGTCCTTCCCCAAGGACGGACGGATGTCGGTCGGCGTGGCCCGCCAGTACTGCGGCGCTCTGGGCAAGCGGGCCAACTGTCAGGTCGCAGTGAGCGTTGGCGGGGCGCGTCGCGCAGCGTTCTCAGCAAGTGCGCTTGAGTCGCGCTGCCGGTGACCGCGCGCCCCCGCATTCCTTTCCGGCTCGTCGCCCCCGACAGGCATGTGGTCCGGCGGGGCCGAGCGGTGTCGGGCGCCGTGTGGGGCAGGAAGGGACTAGGCGTCTGGGCTCGCCTCTGGGCGGTGAGGACCGCAGGCTGGAACACGTTCGATCGGGAAGTCCGGGAATCCTTATGAACTTGCGTCTCATTGCTGTACAACCTTCCCGCGAGTGATTCAGATCACCAGCCTTTCTGGGGTGATGTGCCGGGTTTGCTCCCTCCGTGCGGGCGGAGTGATCTAGACCACCGTCCTGCGGTGCCCGTACTGTCCCGCTCCACGGTCTTCATGGAATCTTCATCTTGTGGGCGGGGTGTGGGGATGACGCGTTCGGTGCGCAGACGGCGCGGCGCCAGCCGGTTACTGGTCTGGCTGCTGGGCACCGCGGTGTCGGTGAGCCTGCTGCCGGGGCTTCCCGCGGCCCAGGCCCAGTCCCGTACGGCGCAACCGTCCCCCGCGGCCCGCACCGCGGCCGCCCGTCCCGCCCAAGCCGCCACCGAGCAGGCCGCGTTGGCGCAGGCCAAGAGCAGCGACGCCACCGTCGAGGTGACCTCGGCGCGCGGGGAGAGCCGGGAGGTGTACGCCACCCCCGAGGGCAAGCTGGAGGCGCACGAGTACCTGCGTCCGGTGCGGGCGCGGATCAAGGGCCAGTGGCGCGAGATCGACACTGACCTCGTGACGGCCGGCGACGGCAGCGTGGCCCCGAAGGCCACGACGGTGGACCTGCGCTTCTCCGGCGGCGGGACAGCCCCGCTGGTGCGCATGCAGCGCACTGGACGCGAACTGGCGCTGAGCTGGCCGGCCCCGCTGCCCGCCCCGGTACTGGAGGGGGCGACGGCCACCTACCGCGACGTGCTGCCGGAGGTGGACCTGCGCATGGGGGCGCAGGCCGACGGGTTCACGCAATTGCTGGTGGTCAAGTCCGCCCAGGCCGCGGCCAGTGCGGAGCTGGCGCAGCTGCGGCTGAAGCTGTCCGCGACGGGAATGCAGGTCAAGGAGACCGTGGGCGGGGGACTGGAGGCGGTCGACAACGGCGCCAAGGCCGCGGTGTTCGAGGCGCCCACCCCGCTGATGTGGGACTCCAGCCCCGGCCGGCCCGGGGAAGGCGCCACCGGGCCCAAGGCTGCCTGGGCCGGGCCCGCCGCGGTGCGTGAGGGCGGCCAGGAGCCGGGGGCGGGGGAGTCCGGCAAGCTGGCGCCGGTCGGCGTGCACGTGCCGGCCGGCCAGGACGAAGTGGTCCTCAAACCCGACAAGGACGTGCTCACGGGCAAGGACACCGTCTACCCGGTCTTCATCGACCCGCAGTGGTCCTCGCCGCGCGCGGCGGCCTGGACGGTGGCCTCGAAGTACTGGGCCTCCTCCCCGCAGTGGAAGTTCAACGGTGACCACGACGCGGGGCTGGGCTACTGCGGCTGGAACTACTGCAAGCCCAACGACACCAAGCGCCTGTTCTACCGTGTACCGACCGCCGCCTTCGCCGGCAAGACGGTTCTCAAGGCCGAGTTCGTAATCCACAACACCTGGGCGGCGTCCTGCTCGGCGCGCGAGGTGCAGCTGTGGCGCACCAAGGACATCTCCTCCGCCACCACCTGGAACGCCCAGAACGCCGACGGGTTCTGGCAGCGGCATCTGAAGACCTCCAGCTTCGCCTACGGCTACGAGGGCTGCGCGGCCCGCGACGCCGAGTTCGACGTCAAGGCCGCGGTGCAGGAGGCCGCCGACCACCAGTGGTCGGCGATGACCTTCGGGCTGCGCGCCGGCGATGAGGGCGACCGCTACGGCTGGAAGCGGTTCTCCGACAAGGCGTTCTTGCGCGTGCAGTACAACCGGCCGCCCGCGCAGATCAAGATGGCGCAGCTGGCCATGGAGTACGGCGGGGTGTGCAAGACGCCCCAGGCCGCGGCCCGTACCCGCACCCTGGGCAAGATCTACGCCAACAACGTCAGTGACCCCGACGGCGACAGCGTCGCGGTGCAGTTCCAGGCCAAGTGGGACGCCGGCGACGGCAAGGGCACCATCGCCCGCTGGCAGCCGGGCCACACCACTGCAAAAAGGTCAGGTTCCAGCTTTGCCCTGAACCTGCCGGCCTCGATCCCCGCCAACAAGCAGGTCTTCTGGTACGCCCGGGCCTGGGACGGTGCCCAGTACTCGCCGTGGTCGTTCGCCGGGTCGGCGACCGCCTGCTACTTCGTCTACGACACCAGCGTCCCCAAGGCCCCCGCCGTCACCTCGGGAGAGTATCCCGCCTCCGACCCCGACAACCCCGACGACCCGTGGTTCGACGGCGTCGGCCAGTACGGCACCTTCACCCTGGCCTCCGCCTCCGGCGACGTCACCCGCTACCGCTGGAACCTCAACGGCGACCCCTGGCCTACCCGCGAGATCGCTACCAGCGCCGGCGCCCCCCAGAAGGCCATGGTGCTGCCCGCCCGCCCGGGGCTGAACTTCGTCACCGCCCAGGCCTTCGACGCGGCCGGCAACGGCAGCGAGATCCGCACCTACCAGTTCCGCGTCAAGGCCGGCCAGCCGGACCGCGCCGCCTGGCAGCTGGACGAGCCCGCCGGCGCCCAGCAGGCCAAGGGCACGGCCCCCGCCCGTACGGCACGCCTGCACGGCGGCGCCCGCACCGGCGCCGACGGCGTACTGGGCACCGCCCTGTCCCTCAACGGCACCGACGCCTACGCCGCCGCCGACCTGCCCGTCGTCGACACCGACCGCGGCTACTCGATCTCCGCGTGGGTCAACCCCTCCGAGAAACCCCAGCACGCCGCGGTCGTCGCCGCCCAGGCAGGCAACCGCGTCTCCGGCACCGAGCTGTACTACTCCGCCGACCTGGACCGCTGGGTGTTCAACCAGTACGCCAAGGACGACCCCAGCGCCCCCATCGTGCGGGCCATGGCCCCCGCCCCAGGCGGCCTGACCCCGGGCCAGTGGACCCACCTGATCGGCTCCTACGACCCCATCGCGAAGAAACTGCAGCTGTTCGTCAACGGCAAACTCGCCGGGGAAACCCCCTACAGCGCCGCCTGGAACGCGCGGCGCGGCCTGTACATCGGCGCCGCCACCTACGAAGGCAAGGTCTCCGCCCACTTCCCCGGCACCGTCGACGCTCTGCAGCTCTTCGACAAGCAGCTCACCACACCCGAGGTCGCCAAGCTCTACGCCAAGCAGCACATCACCGGTCCCGAACGTCCCGCCGTCGCCGTCTTCGACCTCGACGAGCAGCCCGGTACCGCCGAACTGGCCGGACGCGCAGAGGTGCTGCCCGCCCAGTTCCACGGCGGCGCCAAGCCCGGCGTGCCGGGCGTCGCCGGAAACGCCGTGTCCTTCAACGGCACCGACGCCTACGCCCGCGTCAACGCCCCCCACCTGAACACCGCCCGCTC
Organism: Streptomyces sp. NPDC033221; assembly: GCF_055577005.1. Classification (NCBI taxonomy): domain Bacteria; kingdom Bacillati; phylum Actinomycetota; class Actinomycetes; order Kitasatosporales; family Streptomycetaceae; genus Streptomyces; species Streptomyces sp. NPDC033221. The sequence goes on from NZ_JBVIQN010000035.1 coordinate 16,528, forward strand.
CTTCACCGTCTCGGCCTGGGCCAGACTCGACACCACCAAACCCTCCCGGGCCGCGGTCGTCGCCGCCCAGGCCGGCACCCACGCCCCGGGCTTCGAGCTGTACTACTCCGCCGACCTGGACCGCTGGGTGTTCAACCAGTACACCGACGACGCCCCCACCGGCACACCGGTCAGGGCCACCGGCCCCAAGGCCGCCGGCGGAACCTGGGCGCACCTGGTCGGCGTCCACGACACCATCGCCGACACCCTCACCCTCTACGTCAACGGCCAACAAGCCGGCGCCGCCAAACTCAACGGCGCCTTCTACGCCGCCGGCCCCCTGCTGATCGGCGCGGGCTCCTACCGCGACGGCGCCCTGGGCAGCTACTTCCCCGGGCAGATCGACGATGTGCGCCTCTTCGACCGCCCCGTCTCCGCCGAAGAGGTCCAGCAGCTTTTCACGCACCGCCCGCTGCTCGCCGGCCGCTGGCAATTCGACGAAAGCAGCGGCACCGGCCCCGTCACCACGCCCGACGCACTCTCCCCGGCCCGCCCCATGGCCCTGTACGGGGATGCCAAGCTGACGCCCGAGGCCGCCTTCATGGGCAGCAACGGACTGCTGCTCGACGGCACCGGCGACTACGCCGCCACCACCACCGTGCCCGTCGACACCGGCGAGAGCTTCACCGTCGCCACCTGGGTCCAGGCCGCCGCCGTCCCCAAGGGCGCCTCCGCCCTGCTCAGCGCCGACGGCGAGCACACCAGCGCCTTCGCCGTGGGCTTCGTACCCACGCCCGGCGACCCGCAGGCCCAGGGCCGCTGGCAGTTCGCCATGCCCGGCAAGGACACCGCCGACGCCCCGATCACCCGGGCCGACAACGCCCAGGGCTTCCACGACGTCCGCGAATGGAACCACCTGGCCGTGGTCTACGACGGCCTCGCCAAACAGGCCCGCCTTTATATCAACGGCACCCTCGAAGCCCTCGCCTGCACCGACGCCGACGGCGACGGGAACGCCGACAACAGCGCGTGCGCCGACCTGGTCCCCTGGGCCGAGAACGTGCTCTCTTTCCAGGCCGTCAAGACGCTGCAGGTCGGCCGCGCCAAGGGCCGCGGCACCTGGGGCGAGTTCTGGCCCGGCGCCGTCGATGACCTGTGGACCTTCCAGGGCGCGCTGAGCGAAGCGCAGGTCCGCTGGCTCGCCGAGCACTGGAAAGACGTACCCACCGAAGTCCCCCAGCCGTAGCGCCCGGCCGCGAACCGTCTGCCCGCGGCCCGGCGCAGCACCCCGTCTTCCTCTAAAACCTCTTGTCACCCCGCCCTGCGACGGGCCGCGGGTGTCGCAGCGAAGGGTTGGAACAGCGATGAACGGCAAGGCCAGAGCCCGCAAATCCCTGGCACTGCGACGCCGGACCGCCGCAGCACGGCGCAAGATCGCCCTGGCGGCGTCCGCAGTGATGGTCGGCGCTCTCCTGCAGGTCACCAGCGCGCCGCCGGCCCCGGCCGCCGACATCGCCAACCGCCCCGCCCTGCCCGCTGCCGAAAAGCCCGTCCCCGGCAAGACCGCCAGCCTCATCAAGCCGCGCACCCTGCAGCAGGGCCCCACCACCCCGCGCGAGGCGCCCAAGGCGGCCTGGCCCCGCCCCGGCACGGCCACCATCAACCTGTCGCAGTCCGCCGGTGCCCGCTCCGCCAAGGCCGCCGGCCTGCCCCTCAGCCTCACTCCCGCCCCGCACCCCGGCACCGGCAAAGCCGCCGGCAACCCCGCGGCAGCCCGCGCTGCAACTCCCGCCGCCGTCACCGCCCAAGTGCTGGCTCACCAGCGTGCCCAGCGGGTGGGCCTCGACGGCATGCTGTTCACCCTCACCCCCCAGCCCGCCCCGAAATCTGCAGCAGCCGCTCCCGGCAAGGCCGCGGTCGCAGTCACCGTCAGCTACGCCGATTTCGCCGGGGCCTTCGGCGGCGGCTACGCCTCCCGCCTGAGGCTGCTGCAACTGCCCGCCTGCGCTCTGACCACCCCCGACAAATCAGCTTGCCGCGCCGCCACCGCGCTGCCCACGGCCAACGACACCGAACAGCACACCCTGACCGCCTCCGCCGTCGGCCTGCGCCAGGGGGCGCCGACCGTCCTGGCGGCCGCCGCCGCGGACAAGGGCGACAAGAGCGACTACCAGGCCACCCCGCTGTCCCCGTCGGCCAGCTGGAAGACCAACCTCAATACCGGCGACTTCACCTGGTCCTATCCCATGCCGGTGCCCGATGTGCCCGGCGGCCTCAAGCCCGACGTCGGCCTGTCGTACACCTCCGGCGCCCTCGACGGCCGCACCGGCAGCACCAACAACCAGGCCTCCTGGGCCGGCGACGGCTTCGAGATGTGGCCCGGCTTCATCGAGCGCCGCTACAAGCCCTGCGCCGACGACGACGTCAAGAACGCCGACGGCGACAAGCCCGCCGACCTGTGCTGGGGCTACGACAACGCCTTCCTGACCTTCAACGGCAAAGCCGGCGAACTCGTGCCCGCCGGCGACAACGCCTGGAAGCTCAAGGGCGACGACGGCACCCGCATCAAAAAGCTCACCTCCGCCGACCGCGCCAACGGCGACAACGACAACGAGTACTGGGAACTGACCGACCCCAAAGGCACCCGCTACTACTTCGGCTACCACCGGCTCCCGGGCTGGACCGCAGGCAAGGAAACCACCGACTCCACCTGGACCGTCCCCGTCTTCGGCGACGACAGCGGCGAGCCCTGCCACGCCGCGGCCTTCAAGGACGCCTGGTGCCAGCAGGCCTGGCGCTGGAACCTCGACTACATCGTCGACCCCCACGGCAACGCCGTCTCCTACTTCTACGGCAAGGAGACCAACTCCTACGGCCGCAACCTCAAGGAAGACGACGACACCCCCTACATCCGCGGCGGCTACCTCAAGCGCACCGACTACGGCCAAAAGGCCGCTGACCTCTATGCCGGCACCCCGCTGGCCCGGGTCAGCTACACCACCGCCGAGCGCTGCCTGCCCCAGGCCGGCGTCACCTGCGAGCCCGACACCATCGACGCCAAGGCCTTCTACTGGTACGACACCCCCTGGGACCTGAACTGCAAGGCCGCCACCAAGTGCGACAACGGCCGCTTCAGCCCCACCTTCTGGACGCGCAAACGGCTGACCAGTGTGACCACCGAGGTCTTCCAGAACAACAAGCCCACCCCGGTGGACTCCTGGGCCCTCAGCTACCGCTGGGGCAGCGCGGACGTCGACTACCAGCTCCTGCTCGAGGCCATCCAGCACACCGGCCACACCGCCGCCCCCGCCGTCACCCTGCCGAAGACCACCCTGGCCTACACCCAGCTCGCCAACCGCCTGGACAAGACCGGCGACGGCTACGCCCCCTTCATCAAAGCCCGCCTGTCCACGGTCGCCGACGAATCCGGCGGCCAGCTCGACGTCAACTACTCCGCCCCGGCCTGCAGCTTCGACGACCTGCCCACCCCGCAGACCAACACCACCCGCTGCTACCCCCAGTACATCGGCGGCACCGCCAGCGACGACCCGGACCGGCAGTGGTTCAACAAGTACCTCGTCACCTCCGTGACCGCCACCGACCGCACCGGCGGCGCCCCCGACCAGGTCACCCGCTACGAGTACCTGGGCGACGCCGCCTGGCACTTCGACGATGACGACGGCCTGACCAAGGAGAAGTTCAAGACCTGGTCGCAGTGGCGCGGCTACGGCCACGTCCGCGTCAAAACCGGCGGCCAGGGCGCCGACGGCATGAAAACCCAGGCCGACACCTACTTCCTGCGCGGCATGGACGGCGACCGCAAGGACACCACCGGCGCCACCAAAGCCGTCACCGTCCCCCTCGCCGACGGCGAAGGCGACGCCCTCACCGACCACCCCGCCGCAGCCGGCTTCGCCTACAAGAGCGCCACCTACTCCGGCCCCGGCGGCAAGGTCCTGACCAAGACCGTCAACCGCCCCTGGCACCACGAGACCGCCAAGAAGACCCGCGCCTGGGGCACCATCACCGCCAACCTCACCGGCACCGCCCACACCCGCACCTTCACCTCCCTCGACGACGGCGCCGGCACCAAGTGGCGCACCACCGCCCAGACCACCACCTACGAGACCACCGCCGGCCGCGCCGTCCAGCACGAGGACCTCGCCGACGAAACCACCGCCGACGACGACCAGTGCACCCGCACCACCTACGCCACCAACACCGACAAGAACATCCTCGCCGCCGCCTCCCGCACCGAGACCGTCGCCGTCAAGTGCACCGCCACCCCCGACCGCGCCAAGGACGTCCTGAGCGACCAGCGCACCGCCTACGACACCGCCCCCTATGGCACCGCCCCCACCAAGGGCGACGCCACCGCCACCGCGGTCCTCAAGAAACACGACGGCACCACCGCCACCTACCTCGAATCCGGCGTCACCTTCGACGCCTACGGCCGGCCCCTGACCGCCACCGACCTGAGTGCCGACCTCACCGCCCGCGGCGACGCCGCCCCCGCGCGCACCCCGCGCACCGACGGCCGCACCACCACGACCACCTACACCCCCGCCACCGGCTTCCCGGCCACCACCACCCAGACAGGCCCGCCCGCCACCGACGGCGACGCCACCACCGCCCAGACCACCACCACCGAAACCGATGCGCTGCGCGGCCAGCCGACCGCCACCACCGACACCAACGGCAAACGCACCACCATCACCTACGACGCCCTCGGCCGCACCGCGAAGGTCTGGCTGCCCGACCGCCGCACCAACCTTCTGCCGACCTACCAGTTCAGCTACCGCATCGAAGAAGGCAAACCCGTCGCGGTCGCGACCCGCACCCTCGACGAGGACGGCGGCAAGCACCTGACTGCCTACACCCTCTTCGACGGCTTCCAGCACCCGCGCCAGACCCAGGCCCCCGGCCCCGACGGCGGCCGGCTGCTGAGCGACACCTTCTACGACGAACGCGGCCTGACCGCCAAGACCTTCGCCCCCTACTACACCACCGGCGCACCCGGGCCCACCCTCTTCGCCCCCGACAACGCGCTGAGCGTCGAGAGCCAGACCCGCCACACCTACGACGGCCTCGGCCGCGAGACCGAAGCCCGCCAGATCGCGGGCAACGGAGACGGCGGCACCGTCCTGGCCGTCACCCAGACCCGCTACGGCGGCGACCGCACCACCGTCATCCCGCCCGAAGGCGCCACCGCCACCACCACCCTCACCGACGCCCGCGGCCAGACCACCGAACTGCGCCAGCACCACACCCGCACCGCCGACGCCCCCTACGACACCACCCGCTACACCCGCACCCCCGTCGGAAAGCTCGCCACGGTCACCGACCCGGCCGGCAACACCTGGACCTACACCTACGACCAGCTCGGCCGCCAGATCCGCACCACCGACCCCGACAAGGGCACCACCACCGCCACCTTCGACGACCGCGGCCAGCAGACCACCAACACCGACGCCCGCGGCACCACCCTGGCCAGCGTCTACGACAACCTCGGCCGCAAGACCGCCCTGCGCGAAAAGGCCCCCGACGGCCCCCTGCGCGCCAAATGGGTCTACGACACCCTCCCCGGCGCCAAGGGCCAGCTCGCCGAGGCCACCCGCTACGTCAACGGCCAGCCCTACACCCGCAAGGTCACCCAGTACGACCGCCTCTACCGCATCCAGCGCGCCGCCACCGTCATCCCGCCCTCCGAAGGCGCCCTGCAAGGTACCTACGAGGACACCACCGCCTACCGCGCCGGCGGCCTGGTCGGCAGCCGCGGCTACTCCGCGGCCGGCTCCCTGCCCGGCGGCGGCTGGAGCTACACCTACCAGGACCAGACCCTGCGCCCCCTCGCCGTCTACGACGGCCGCGGCGTACGCGCCGATGTCACCTACTCCCTGACCGGCAAGGCCCTGCAGTACCAGCTCGGCGGCACCAAAGACACCTACGGCATCAAGAAGACCTGGGCCACCAACACCTACGAATGGGGCACCCAGCGCCTTGCCACCGCCCGCGTCGACCGCCAGGACCAGGCCGGCGTCGACCGGTATGCCACCTACGGCTACGACCCGGCCGGCAACGTCACCGCCATTTCCGACATCTCGCGCACCGGCACCGACACCCAGTGCTTCACCTACGACCACCTGCGCCGCCTGAGCCAGGCCTGGGCCCAGGGCGACAAGAGCTGCGCCGCGGCCCCGGCCGCCAAGCTGCTCGGCGGCCCGGCCCCGTACTGGCAGAGCTACACCTACGACAAGGCCGGCAACCGCCTCACCGAAACCCAGCACGACCCCGCGGGGGAGACGGCCAAGGACACCACGAAGACCTACGCCTACCCCGGCCCCGGCAAGCCCCAGTCGCACACCCTGGCGTCCGTCACCACCACCGGCCCCACCGGCACCGCCAAGGACACCTACGGCTACGACCCGGCCGGCAACACCACCAGCCGCATCCTGGGCGGCGACGAACAGTCCCTGACCTGGGACGCCGAAGGCCACCTGGAAAAAGTCACCCAGCCCGCCAAGGACGGCGGCGCCAAGCAGACCACCACCTACCTCTACGACGCCGACGGCGCCCGCCTGATCGCCCGCACCCCCACCAAAACCACCCTCTACCTCGACACCACCGAACTCACCCTGCGCAAGGACGCCGCCAAGGCCGAAGCCACCCGCTACATCCCGCTCGGCGGCGGCCACCAGGCCGTCCTGGCCGACGACGGCACCTACACCGTCACCCTCGCCGACCACCAGGACACCGGCCAACTCGCCGTCACCACCGCCGACCTGTCCCTGCAACAGCGCCGCACCACCCCCTTCGGCACCCCCCGCGGCACCGCCCCGAAGACCTGGCCCGGCACCAAGGGCTTCGTCGGCGGCACCGACGACACCGCCGACACCGGACTCGTCCACCTCGGCGCCCGCGAATACGACCCCGCCATCGGCCGCTTCCTCTCCGTCGACCCGATCATGGACCTGGCCGACCCCCAGCAGATCAACGGCTACACCTACGGCAACAACAACCCCGCCACCTTCCCCGACCCCACCGGCCTCATGCCCGGCGGCTGCGAGAACCCCGGAGCCTGCTACGGGTACGCCCCCGGCGGCCACGGCTGCCCGCACGGCTGCGGTACCACCGAAAACGTCCAGTGGGGGAGAAAACAGTCCGAACGGAGTTGGCGGAGGTATACCGGCGGCGGTTCCTCGAAGCCGCGGTCCTACCGCATCGGCAACACGGGGATGAGCTACCCCATCTCCAAGGGTGAAGCAGTTCCGCATCGCTTCTACGAGGCGCTCGAAGCTCCCATGCGGGAGCGAGAGAGGCAGAACTCATGGATGGAGGGGGGAGTTCCTGACTACGTCATCGCCGGGGTGGCTCTGGCGGCGTGCTACGAATCGGAAAACTGCACGAAGAAGGCCAGGGACTACTTTTATGACATCTTCATCGCTGAAGTGATGAAGTTCGTCGGCACTGATCATGCGGGAGCTGGCCCGATGCCCGCAGTGAAGGGGCTCAGGGGTGCGGCGAAGGCCGGAAGTTCCGGTCCCTGTCACAGTTTCCTGGGTGATACCGATGTGCTGCTGGCAGACGGGGAAAAGAAGCACATCAAGGACGTCGAACCAGGTGATGAGGTCAGGGTGACCGACCCTGTCACCGGTAAAACTGAATCCCGCCCGGTTGTCGCTGTTATCCGTACAGAAGACGACAAGAAATTCGCCGAGATCGAGGTGAAGGGCGAGGGCGGCAAGGGGGTCCTAACCGCCACGGACAACCACCCCTTCTGGGTTCCCGAGAAGGGAAATTGGGTGGAGGCCGGGAGCCTTCACCCTGGTGTGCGGCTGCTGTCCTCCACGGAGGGGGCGACTGAGGTCTCCACAGTCCGCCATTACGAGAAGCAGCAGCGTACATACGACCTGACGGTCCAGGGCGTGCACACGTACTATGTGCTGGCTGGTCAGACTCCGGTCCTGGTTCACAACTCCAACGGGTGGTGTGGGCCTGGCCTGAGAACGGCATCGGAAGCTGGTATCAGCCCGAATGATGCCAAGCGAATTCAGAATGCCGCCGACAAGGCAGGGCAGCCAATCATCGTGGTCGGAAGTCGCGCAAACGGAACCCCCAACCCGACGTCAGACTGGGACTACATCCTGTCTGGTCCGTCCAGGACTCGTCACAGCGTCAAGAATTCGCTGCCAAGAGGAACAGGTGATGGTGAAGGGAGCGGTCGCGGTCGAGACTTCTGGCAGAGCTACAATCCGAACCGCCCCGACTATGCAGAGCTGGATCGGAATAGGTCGTATGTGGTATTCGAGCCCCGGAGCAGGTGAGGACTTGAGGGCATCAGAGCGCATCATCAACGAGGTCGCTCAAGGGCTCCGCACCCTGGATGATGCTGTGGCCTGGTTCTCCTCGTTGGAACAGGCTCAGCAGAAGGTGGTACTGCACGAGGTCGTTCGCTACGCCATGCAGGCCCATGCGACGGTGAACGATGCGCGTGAGGGGCTTCTGCGATCAGGCGTCAAGCCGACCATGACCCCGGCAGTTCTGATTGTCCGGGAACCGATTCTCGAACAGATGGGGAAGATCATAAATCTACCCTCCGGCGAGTACGTGAAATCATTTCGCGTCCTCGTGTCTACGTTCGCAGTAGCTGACACGCGACGAAGAGAAACGGAGTGCCGAGGAACTTGTAGCCACGCCTGGCACAACTTGTCGTAGTGGCCAATGTTCCCGGCGTTCCGAAGAAGGAATTGCCGAGGATTTCTGAGTTCACTCAGGCGCACATTGGGAGCCCCCAAGCGGTAATCGGCGGGGGCTCCCGGGCGTTTGACGGCAACGCTGACGGCAACGTCAGCGGACGACGGCTGCGGTGGGTGGGTCGTCGGGGGTGTCGGTCGGGCCGAGGGCGGTGCCGAGGGTGTCAATGGCCTGGCGCTGGAGGCGGAGACGTACGTGGGCGTAGACGCCGGCGGTGACGCCGATGTGGGCGTGGCCGAGGAGTTCCTTGATGACGACGAGGTCGACGCCCTGTTCCAGGAGCAGGGTGGCCGTCGAATGGCGGAGGTCGTGGAAGCGGATCGTCCGGAGTCCTGCCTTGTGGAGGAGGCGGCGGAAGCGGCGGGTGAGGTTGGTGGGGTCGAGAGGCTTGCCGTTCGGGGTGGTGAAGACGAGCCCGTTGTCCGTCCAGGCCGATCCGGCTGTCTGGCGCGCTTCTCGCTGCTGTCCCTGGTGGATCTTGAGGGAGTTGATGCACTCGGTGGGCAGGGCGATGCGGCGTTCGGAGGCGAGGGTCTCGGTGGCGTAGGAGGGTGGGGGCTGAGTGTTGCCGTCGGGGCCGTCGAGTCGGACGACGGCGTGGAAGTGGACCAGGCCGCGCTTCTGGTACTCGGCGACCTTGGCGAAGGACACCCGCAGTACGGCGCGAGCGGCCTTCTGCGTCATGCCGAGCCGGGTGGCGAGTTCGCGGCGCAGGTAGGTGGTGAAGCGGGCCCACAGGGCTGAGGCGTGGGCGTTGAAGAGGACCGCGCCCGCGTAGTCGTACGTCGCCGGATTGAGCGGCGTACCGAGCAACGGGTCTGCGGGGTCGTGGCGGGTGCCGCAGCGGCAGTGCCGGGCGTCGGGGCGGTGAGGGTGGCGAAGACGCGGGGGTGGGTGCGGACGGTGTCGGGGACGGTCTTGCCGCCGGAGAGGCCGGCGCGGATGAGGTGGTAGGTGTCGGCGGCGTAGAGGCGGGAGCAGGCCGGGCAGCGGGAGGCACGGCGGTTGCCGCACGCGGTGAGCAGGCTGCCGGTGGGCTCGGTGTTGGTGGAGTAGGAGCGCAGGACTTCACCGGTCGTGGTGTCGACGGTGGTCGTGTGGCCGGTCAGGCGGACGGGTTCGGTGCAGCCGCCGAGGCGTTCGATCTGCTGCTGTGCGCGGTCGAAGTCGGGATGGTTGACGAGGTGGAGCAGGTCCCGTACGGCGGGGCTTGCCACGTGGCGCAGGTCCAGGGTGACCATTCGGGGCGTGTCCCTTCTGTCGGGTGGGTGGCCCCGAGCAGCACCCAGCCAGGCAGGAAGGCGTGTTGGTGCTGCTCGGGGCATGACGAACCAGGCCCATCGGGTGGACGTGGGGTGGCGCGAGGGGATGCGGCCGGTGAGGGCTGGGGCTCAGAGCTGAGCGAGTGCGGCGGTGGCCACCGGGAGGGCGATGCCCATGCGCGCGCCCAGGTGGGCGGCGGTGATCGGGGTCCCGTGCTCGGCACGGTGGGTGTCCGCGATGCGCCGGGCCGCGTCCAGCAGGGCGGCAGGCAGGGCCGGGCCGGAGGCGGGTCGGGCCGTCTGGGTGACGGCGGCGGGAGCCGGGGCGGTCGGCGGTTCCTCGGTCGGCGAGGCGACAGTGACCGGGACGGGGGCCGGGGGTGCTGGTTCGGGTGCGGGTGCTTCGTCTGGCACCGGCGCGGAGATGGGAGTGGTGGCGTCCTCCAGATGCGGGGTGGGGGTGTGGAACTGGGCGAGGAGGGCGGGGCCGACGTGGCCCCAGCCGAGGAGCAGGAGCGGGGCGACCGTGTCCAGGCAGGCCCGTCCGTAGCGTCCGGTCAGCAGCGGTTCGGCGGTGTTCAGCGCGAGGGTGAGCAGCCCGCACAGGTGCAGCAGCCTGGTACCGGCCCGCAACTCCGCCTTGGACACCCCGCGCAGAGCCAGGAACCGCAGCGCGACCAGGAGCCCGACGACCGACAGGTCCACCATGGGGGCGATCAGCGGCGCGATCGGACGGGGAACACCGAGCCGCAGGGCGAGCGCCCAGACGTTGCCGAAGGAGAAGACGAAGGCCAGGGCCGCGATGATCGCCATGACCACATGACGCCCGCTGCTAGCGGCGAACCGACGGACGTGCCGAGGGCGATGCGCAACCGCGAATCGATGGCCTGGCCCAGGCTGGGCTAGCTGAAGGGATATGCGCCTCCCGGTTCCCTGGCGCCCTTAGCAGTCGATCGAATGAATATGGCGGGACGAGGTCGTTCAAATGGCGTTGTTGGGCAGGTGCCAGCGCAGGCTCTCGTTATGGCCGTCGCGGTGCCAGGTGTCCAGGGCGTGGGTGAGGACGAGGCGGTCGAGGAGGTCTTCTACCTGGGTGAGGGGGAGGCCGGTGAGCCGGGTGAGTTGTTCGGTCTCGGCGCTGCCGGTGTCATCGGCGGTGTGGGTGGCCAGGACGAGTGCGGCCAGGTGGACGGCTGGCGGTACCTCGCGGGGGATGGTCAGAGGGGCTGGCTGCAGGGCCCAGTGGGCGGCACGTGCCCGGTCGCCGCGGGCAGGGGCCTGGGTCAGGACGGCGGGATCCAGCAGTCGCGCCGCCACGCCGGTGTGGGTGTTTTTCGTGCTTGCTGCGGGGCAGAGCCAGCCGGCGTGGGTGAGTTCGTGCCAGGGCACCGCGTGGCCGCCCAGGCGCATTCCACGCAGCAGGCCCCCGGGAAGGTGGACGTGCCCGCGTTGGTTCGCGCGCAGTGCGCACTGCAGGGCGAGCAGCCGGGCGGTGGGGGAGCAGAAGCGGGGGAGGGCGGCTGCCAGGTAGGTGAGCATCTCTTTTACGCGCGCTTGCCCGCCCGGTTCCGGCCGGTGGGCGACCGGGTGGCGGGGCGAGGTACGGGGGACGGGCCGGATGAGCAAGGTGTCCGGAACCACGGCGGCATGAGGGGTTGCCGCCGCGCAGGCGGTGCAGGCATCGGCCAGCCGCCACCGGCGCCCGCCGCGGTCGCTGGCCAGGACGAGCAGGACGGGGCCGGTGCAGCCACGGTGCGGCGGGTGCCAGGGGCAGCCGTGGGCGCGGCACTGGCAGGTGCGCAGATGCGACGGCAGGGCGTCGTCGCGGGCGTGCCGGGCGAGGTGGCGCAAGGCCGCCGAGCGCGCCGCCCCAGCCACAAGCGAGCGGGTGCGCGGTGTGCAGTGGGGGCAGTCGAGTACTGGTCCGCCGGGCTGTGGGCGTAGCTCCACGGTCCAGGTGCGCCGCACCGCGGCGTGCGTGGGGGTGCGCCTCATGGGGCCCGCTTCCTTTCTGATCCGATGCAGTTCGTGGCCGCTACCGCGACCGGTCGCAGGCGGGGGTCGGCCGCACCGTAGTGCAGACCTCTGCCCTCCCGCAGGGCTGTCTCCGGCGCCTCACCTGCACAAATAGGGCAGAGGTCTGCACTGACAGGGCAGGGGTCTGCCCCTTCGGATGGTGGGGTGACGATCTTCCCGCCCGACCCGAACCTCACCGCGCTACGCCTGGAACTGGCACGGCTGAGGGCCGAGCGGCGCTGGACGTACGACGAACTCGCCGCCCGCAGCGGCCTGGCCCGGCGCACCCTCATCGAAATCGAGCAGGGCCGCACCATCGGCACCCTCAAGACCTGGCACGCCCTCGCCCATGCCCTGGGCACCCCGCTCGACCGGCTCTTCGCGGCCCTGTGCGACGGCCACACGCCCCCCGCCGACACCCCCAGCTGACCAGTCGACGCTGCCGCACACCCCGGCGGGCGAATCACTCGAACCGGTGACCGGCTGCGAACGCCAGACCGATGCGCCGCACGCACGTCCGGCTCGCCACGGCCATCCAGGGGACCCGCCGGGCCGCGACGAGCCATCCGGGGCGGGTCGCCTGCCACCTTCACCGCCATGTGCTCTTCCCCGACATCCGGCCGCCACTGGGACGGCAGCCCCCGCCACCCCCACCCAGGGCGCTCCCTGCGCGTTGCCGCCGACAGCCCCAGCCGCCTGCTGCGCAGCGCCCAGCGCGACCGGTGCCACCACTGCGGCAACCCCATCGAATGGTGCTACCGCGCCAACGGCCGCCCCATCCCGCTGCACCCGACCGAACTGCCCCGTGCCACCGTCCCCGCCGACGAGCGCTGGCACCTGAGCTCCGGCATCGCCCACCCCGCCAGCGACGGCAGCCCCTGGTGCCGCATCACCCACCAAGTGCTGTGCCCCGCCCGCACCCCACCCGCCTCCACATCTCAACTGCGCGACCTGCAGCGCCGGCTGGCCCTGCGCACCCGCCGTCTCAAGGACGCCGGAGCCCTTCCGCCACCGCCCGCCGAACCCGCACCACCGACCGCCCTCTGCCGGCCGGCTCGGCCCGTCGTGCGCCTGCTGTACGTGCACTACCTCGCCCCGCACCCCGTCGAGGACCTGCGGTGCGTGGCTCAGACCCGCACCCGCCACCGCTGCACGCACCTCCTCCTGGCCCCGGACACCCCGCCGGGCACCTGGGCCCTGCTGCCCGCCGCACCCGCCACCGGCCAACTGCCCCTGCCCGACACCCTCATGGCCGTCTACGACCTGACTCGCCTGCCCTACAGCGAGCAGCTGCGCTGGCGCGCGCAGCGCTGCCCCGCCCACGCCGCCGCCCCGGCCGCTCCCGACAGCGCCCGCACACAGTGGGAGCCCTTCGACCCGCTCCTGCACCACCAGCACATCCACCCACGCCTGCCCACCACCGTGCGCCACCGCACCCGGCCGTAACACCCCAACGCCCGCCTCCTTCGCGGTCCGGCCCATGTCCTCGCTCGCGCCGACTCCGCCGTCCGCGGACTGCCAAGCCCTCCAGCAGCCTGTGACGCATTCCCGGACCGTCAGGCAGCCCACCCCGGAGCCCCGATCATGAAGCCCACTGACGAACAGGCCGCCGCGGCCGACCGCTTCCACGCCGGTGACCACCTGGCCCTGCAGGCCGGCGCCGGCACCGGCAAGACCACCACCCTGGCCCTGCTCGCCCACGGCACCCGGCGACGCGGCCGCTACCTCGCCTACAACCGCGCCATCGCCCACGACGCCGCCACCCGCTTCCCCGCCACCGTCACCTGCAAAACCGCCCACGCCCTGGCCTTCGCCGCCACCGGCCACCGCTACGCCGGCCGCCTGAACGCCCCCCGCCGCCCCGCCTGGCACACCGCCCAGGACCTCGGCCTGACCAAGGTGCTGCAGATCGGTGAGCGCCTGCTGACGCCCAAGACCCTCTCCTACGCCGTCCTGCGCACCGTGACCCGCTTTTGCCACTCCGCCGACCCCGCCCTCACCCACCACCACGTCCCCGTGCTGCGCGGCCTCGAAGAGCAGGCGCTGCACGCCGAACTCGCCCACTACCTCACCCCGTTCGCCCAGAAAGCCTGGGGCGACCTGCAGCGCACGGACGACGGCATCGTCCGCTTCGACCACGACCACTACCTGAAGATCTGGGCCCTGACCCACCCCCGCCTGGACGCCGACTTCCTGCTGCTGGACGAGGCCCAGGACACCAACCCCGTCGTCGAACAGGTCTTCACCGCCCATCGCGACCACGCCCAGCTGGTCATGGTCGGCGACTCCGCCCAGGCCATCTACCACTGGCGCGGCGCCAAAGATGTCATGACCGGCTTCGACGGCACCGCCCTGGCCCTGTCCCGCTCCTTTCGCTTCGGCCCCCACCTGGCCCGGGAAGCCAACCGCTGGCTCAGCCTCGCCGGCGCCCGGTTGCGCCTGACCGGGAGCGCCACGGTGCCTACTGCAATCGGGACCGGTAATGGGGCGGATGCCGTGCTGTGCCGCACCAACGTCGGCGCTCTGGGTGAAGTCCTGCAGCAGCTCGCGCTCGGCCACCGCGTGGCCCTGGCCGGGGGAGGGGAGAGCCTGCGGGCCCTGGCCCTGGCCGCCCGCGACCTCAAGGAGGGCCGCCGCACCCACCACCAGGAACTCGTGCTGTTCACCTGCTGGGGCGAACTGCAGGACTACGCCGCCCACGACCCGGCCGGCCGCGACCTGCAACCGCTGGTCGACCTGGTCGACACCCACGGCACCGACGCCATCCTCACCGCGGTCCACCAGCTCGTGCCCGAAGACCAGGCCGAGGTGACGATCTCGACCGCCCACAAGGCCAAGGGCCGCGAATGGCCCTCCGTACGCATCGCCGAGGACTTCCAGCCGCCGCGTGACACCGGCGACAAAGACGAGCACGGCCGCCCCGTCCCCCCGCCGATCGACGCAGCCGACGCCCGTCTTGCCTACGTCGCCGTCACCCGGGCCCGCCACCGTCTCGACCTCGGCGGCCTGTCCTGGATCCACCATCATCCCCAAGGCCAAGCCCACGACACTCCCTGACCTGCTGATTGCCAACGTCGGCGAAGGTCCGTCGCGTAGCCGTCACGCTTACCCCACCAGGGACGACCACAGTGACCCCGGCCACCTTCCGGGCAGGCTGCTCCAGCAACCGGCAGCCGCTGACCACCGCTGATGTCCGCACGCCCGGGCCCGGCCTGACAGCGCAGGCGGAGCCGTCCGTACGGGATCAGTCGAGCCCGATGTGCAAGAGCCGGCGTCGGGGTGCCGTACGCCAAGCTCCTGCGCAGCCCGACGGCCAGCGTGGCTCGGGCTTGGGCCGGGGCATCGAGGTGGAGCACGGGCTCGGCCGGGCGCCGAGCTCTCCCGCGGCGTGCTCACTGAGCCGCAGGTGCAGTGCCTGGTGTCGGCGTGCACAGGGGGCTTCCTCGGTCCCGCCCTGGGCGTCAGCTAACGACACGCCCGGTCTGACGGTTCGGTGCTGTGAAGAATTGGCCGGTTCCTTGGGGCGGCGGGGCACCGTGGCGTCAGTTCCAAAGGCGGTCGAGTGGGAGCCGCAGAGCATAGAGGCCGTCGGGGCCGCCGATGGAGAGCTGGCCGTCTGGTGTGAGGGTGAGGCTGCTGCACCGATACAGCAGGGGCAGGGTCCGGGCTTCTCCGCTGAGCAGATCCCAGACGTGCAGCTCTGCGTCGTTCCACGCGGCGGCGAGAACCGGGCCGGCGGGCGTGTTGGCGGCGGCCAGTGCGGTGACGAGAGCGGGGCGCTGGTCGACGGGCTTGTCCATCGGTTCCTGAGCGGTCTCCCACATCCGGATGGACCCGTCGAAGGCGGCGCTGAGGACCAGGGTAGGGCCGTCGTCGGGCAGCCGCAGGCAGGTGAGGGCTGTGACCGGAACGGTGTGAAGGCGGTGGCTTCGCGGCGTGGGCGCGTATTCGGTCAGGGACCACAGATGGACCGCTCCGCTGGTGTCACCGACGGCGACCTGGGAGGACTGTGCACAGGACCCGAGAGCCGTGAGCTGCAAGCCCTCTGAAGACAGGCGGGCCCGGGAGTGGTGGGCGACGATGTGCCCGAGCACCGTGGCGGCTGCCCCTTCCGTATCGGCCGTCACCGCTTGCAGAGCACCGCCATCGCCGAGTACCAGTAGCGCGTCAGCGCCGGCCCCGGCCAGACCCGCGGGGCGAATGCCGGTCAGCGAGGGCAGCGGTCCCATGCGCTGGCCTGTTGCTGGCTCGACCAGGCGCAGTCGTCCCAGCGGATCAGCGACCAGCAGCTGACGGTCAGCCCCCTGCAGAAGGCACTGGGTGTTAGCCGGGGTGTCGTGCTGTGCCCAGATCGCTGTCCAGGAGTGCTGTTCGGTGAGGGGGCGAAGGTAAGCGGCGAGGCGGTCGTTGTCACCGAGAGCTGCGGCGTGCAGCAGCGCAGCACGCCCGGCTGGGCTGTGCTCGGCCGCGGTGAGCTGGGGCGCTGCCCGGCGCCAGATGCGGCGGGCCCCGGCAGGCAGCGGGAGGCGTTCGTCGTCCATCGCCGCGGTGATGGCGCGGGCCGGTCCGTAGACGAGGAAGCCGGGGTCGATCAGCAGCTGCTGGACCGCTGCAGTGGACTGACCGCCCGTTTTGTGCAGTGCTTGGTCAAGCACGCGCTCGCGGACGCCAACCGGAGCCTGCGCCCAATCAGGGCGCCCGTCGGCGGTCCTCGGGACGGCCGCCATGAGATCCACGAACCCGGCGGACACCTCGCCGGCCGGCTGGTGTCCGGCGGTGGGCTGCACCTCGATGACCTCGGCAGGGTGATCAGCGAGCAGCTCCGAGTCGCCGACTTCGACCACAGCGCGGACGTGGGGGAGCGCCAGCAGGGGCCCGAGCAGCTCGGTGACGAGCGTCGCCGGGTTGGCTTGAGGCAGGTCGGGTGCGGCGCCGCGTCCGGCGTGGTGCAGGTCGGGCACGAGGAGAAGCGTCGGCCGCTGGTCGACGGCGACCTGGTTCAGCAGACGGTCCGGGGGCAGAGGTCCGTAGCCCAGCTGGCGGCCGAGGTCCCAGGCGAACGTGTCCGCGGTCAGCCCGGCGGCAGGGATGGTGGCGTGAACTGTCACCCGAGGATGGCCGGCTGTGGAGGCTCCCGCCAGGAACCACGCCAGAAGGCGGCTCTTGCCGCTGCCGTTCGCGCCGCGCACCAGACACAGCGGCGGGCGGTCTGCGTTGGCATCGACGGCCCAGTCGAACAGCTGCTGCTTGTCGGGCACGCCCTCGACGTGCGGCCAAGCGGAGATGTCCAAAGCCGGAAAGACAGTGGCCACAGTTCCCCTCTACCCCTCTCCCTTGTCCGTGGCGTTACTGCGGCGGCTGCTCAGCAGCGGCCTCCCGCAGCTGCTGGATGCCTTCGGCCCGTGAGTCGGCGCTCTCTCCGTACGGGAAGTTGTGCGTGAGCTGCGCGTCGGGGAAGACCTCACCCAGCCACAGCGAGCAGTAGTGGCCGGGCATGAAGCACGCCTCCAGCTCCGTGTGGATCCGCAGCACCTGCTCCGGCCGCACGCCGGCCTGCCGAAGCTTGTGCCACAGCTTCTGCTCAGGATGGATCCCGATGCCTCCGGACTCCGTGAAGATCTGCTTCTCACCTTGACCGTTGACGACCTCGAAGGCCGCGAACCATTCGGTGCTCGCCGTGTCCTTGAGGTCGTCGAGCACCAGCGGCCACCAGTTCTCCCGCCCAGCGAACGCGGCGGCGTCGACGGCCCACAGTCGCTGCTCCAGCTGCTCGAACGCGGCCTTGGCGGCTTGCGGACTGTCCGTGGTGAGGATGGCCTGCAAAGCGTGATCCAGCGCTCCGAGCGACTGCGCGAAAGCCTCCGGCGTCGCGTTCACCGGGCGCACCGCCTCGTCCATGCCCAGCAGCACCGCACGCACCGCCCCGTCCTGGCCGGCGCAGATCTCGAACCCGCGGTCCGAGCCGAGACGCGCCCACGCCTGGGTGTTCTCGTGCACTACCCGGCGCCCGACGAAGTCCGCGTACTCGTGCAACGGGACCGGCTCGTCGTGAGCTGTTTCGAAGTACGGCCCCACCTGGAGAGGAACCGCAACGTTCGCGATCCGCTGCACGCTCGGGAGCCCGCTGGCACCATCAAAGACGGCCTCGGCCTCGAAGCGGCGCACGGCATTCTCCGGGATTGTCATGGGTAACTCCGCCTAACCGACCGACTCGTGAACGTCCCAGAGCACACGATCCCACGCGGGCAGCGCAGGAGCGTCGTCGGCGTCCCAGTCGAAGTCCTCCGACCACGCCGGCTCGACACCTTCGAAAGGAAGCGGATCGACGTGCATCATCCGTTCCCTCAGAGACATGGCCACGTCCTCCGAGTCATCGACGTCTTCCGACACCGAAAAGTCGTAGTTGGGGCGCTCGGACTGTAGCAAGTACAGGAAGTAGACGAAGGAGTCCAGGTTCCGGTTCAGCGGACGGGCCGTGTACTCGCCGTCCGGCAGGCAGTACACAGCCCCGGACACGGGATCCAGCACCACGCCGTCGTCGTACATCCCCCCGATCACCAGCCAGTTCTCCCAGCCCTTGGGCATGTCCTGATACTGGGAGAAGCAGGGGAGTTCTGCGCAGCGGGCGAACCTGCCTACCGGTTCCTCGTCGGTAAGGCGCCCGTCAACGAAGAAGAAGGAGCTCCGGTCATCCGGGAGGCCGACGCTGGTCAGCACTGACCGGGATGTTTCGTCCAGTCCTTCCGGCAGGTTCTCTTCCCGCAGTGTCACGAGCTCTTCCAGAGGGAACACCGACTCCATCAATGAGCGGTTGGTGAGCTGTGCCATATTTCATCCTGTCGCTGCTAGTTGTTGATTCCGCCACCTTATCGGAAGCGGCATCGCGGGGCCAATCTCTACTTCTTTTTCGGCCTGATTCCGTCAAGGTACTGCTTCATCTGGTCATTGCCGCGTTTCTTTGATTCCTCGGTCTCCCCGTACTCGACGCTATGAGAAACCTGCACCCCGTCAGGCAGGTACTTCGACATCCAGGCGCTACAGTCCACCGACCCCTTCCCTGACGTGCATGGCTCACGCTCCGTGTAGAGCTCTCTCATCCCATGGGTCGTGCCTGAATCAAGGAACGGAATGCCGATCTGACGCTCCGAGTGCGCCCCAGGCCACTTACTTCGCCCGACGAGAATGAACTCATCATCGGCGCCCCGCTCGCCATACCGGGCCGCAGCGTAGTTCCGGCTCGTGAACTTATCTTTCTTCAATCTCCCGTAATCGCTCTCGGCGTCGCGCGCTGAGCGCGTAGCACGCGACAGATCGGTACTTCCGAAACCGACCTGCTGAGACGATTTCTTCTTCCGGTCGGCCTTGTCCGGCAGCGGGTACTTCGACGCCTGCCTCTTGGGTACGCTGTCGTCCTGAAGCCCGAGCGGGGCAAGCCGGCTGCGATCCTCATCGGTCAGGTCCTGGTGCCCCTGATCCGTAAGTCGAGTGACCTTCCCCTTGTCGTCGACGAAGTACGCCGGAGCAGGGCCACCGGAACCCTTCTTGCCGAGACTCTGTATCTCCGTCGCGATTCCCGCGTCGTTCTCGTGATGGTTCTTCTTCATCTGCTTGACACCACGGGACATGTCGTCATCGAGATGCTTGGCCGTCCGCTTCAGGCAGTCCTCGATCCCGTCGACGACCTTGTGCAGCATGCCGCTGGCAGCATCGGCCATGGCGTCCTTGCCCTTGGTCCGGGCGTGGTGCCCCTTGGCTTTGCCGATCTTCCCGCCGGCCTTGTGCCGAAAGGTGCTGCCAGCACTCTCCAGCCCGCTGACAGCATCGTCGTGCGCGCCCGGATCGAAGGAGAACCCCGTACCGGCGCCGCCACCGCCTGCACCACCGCTGCCGCCGCCAGCGCTCAGCAGCTGCATTCCGGCCGCGGAATCCTTGGCCCCCTGCACGCCCTGTCGGAAGCCGTCCTTCCCGGCATCGACCGCATGGCCGACGTCCACACCCTTCTGCAGACCGAGGGCGTTGGCGCCGAGCTGGATGACCAGGTCGCCGACCATCGCCGTGAGGGCTTCCTCAACCGGGGTCAGGGCGATGCTGACCACATGCTCGGTGACCTGCTGGCAGACCTCCTTGAAGAGGCGTTTGACGATCACCCGGGTGGCCTGAGTGGCTCCTAGCGCGCCGAGTTCGGACAGACCGAAGGTGAAGGGGGCGGCGGCCTGGGCGGCGATGACCTCGGCGGCCAGGATGCCGAGCTGGACGATCGCACTGAGCTTGGCGCCCTCAATCAGCATGGCTACGCCGTCACAAGCGGTGGCGGCGAGCTCGCCGCAGTGCGCGAGCTTCGTCAGGTGTGTGCCGTTGACCTTGCTCCAGTGGGCGTTCAGCGCCTCGGCGGCCTTGCCGCCGCCGGCGGAGGAGACCAGGGCCTGGATCGAGTCGTGAGCGTGGCTTGCGCCGTCCCGGATGTCGCCGGAGAACTCCCGCATGGCCGTCGCCATCTCGCGGTAGTCGTCCTCGTCCACGTTCGGCCACGAGATCCCGATCAGGTCGAGAATCTCATCCGCCCATCCTGGCAGCACCACACCCATGCGTAACCCACCCCCGTCATCCATTACCGAGCTGGGGGGAAGACGCTGCCACCAGGGCTTTGGTTCCTCAAGCAGCAGGTGGGAAAGCTGGGACGCTATCTCGCCGAGCATCGAGGCGGGGCCAGTCGGAGCGCCGCATCCCGCTTTAGCTGAAGCGTTGCACCACCAGCCCCACCCAACGAATGGCGATGCTTCGAGGATGCGGCGGAGCCAGACTCAGCCAGGTGCGGGTCGGCAAGGTCCATACGATGGCTGGCCACCGAATGCTGCTGAGGAAGGGGCGGGCATGAATCCGCTGGCGTGGATCGCCGACGAGTATCCGACGCACTGTCTGACGTTGGGCAGAGGCTTGGCCGGTCGGGACCTGCTGTCACGATTAGGGGGCAGTTCAACGGAGATGTTCCAGCCACACGACGAGGACGAGGCGAACGAGTTCGTGTGGGCAGGCATGGAGGACTACTGGACCTGGGGTGCAGCGCGGGCTGGGCAATCCGGCGAGTGGGCGTATGTGCTGGAGCCGGCCAGCATGTGGAGCAGCCTCTCCGAGAGGCTGAAAGCCGCTTCCAGCGGAACGGAGCTGATCTGCTGCTCCTACGCGGACGCGATGGAAACGATCGCCTTCTGGCGCGACGGGGTACTGCTTGCCCAGTTCGAGACGCTGAGTCCAGGGCAGCGATCCGGGCAGGAACCGGACTTCCTTGAGGAATCGATGCGACGGGTCGGCCTTGGGGACGGTGATCCCGCTGGGCTTCGCCATCCCGGATTGGCTCTGCTCCACGAGGTGACGAGGGTGACGTTGTCGCAGGAGGAGACGGTGCTGGCCCTGGCGGGCAAGCTTCCGGCCATGGGCCTCGGTCCGGAAGCCATAGCAGAAGACCGCAGTGACCCGGCCTCGAACGCCAGGCCCGCGGACACCTCGGGAGGCCCAGTGGGCCTGTTTCCGGCTCCCCGCCTGGCCGGCAGCGCGAAGACCGAACCTGGGCAGGGCCGCAAGCGGCCCAAAGCCTGAGCGCGCAAGGCGGCCCCGGGGTGCCCCGGGGCCGCTGACGAGCCGAGCCGCCAGGGAAGTTACTGGACGGCGAGCCAGAACTTCTCGTCGTTCAGCACGCGGTTGTTTTGGTAGAAGCTGGACAGCGATCCACCGACGGAGCCGTTCTCCTTGTTGGGGACGTGGCCGATGGTGCAGCGGCGCCCAGACGTGTTGTTGATGTACGTGACGGTGTACCGACCGTTCGAGGGCATGTCCGGCCGGATCTGTGCACAGTCCTTGCCCGAGAGGCCCAGCTGGGCGCCGCTTTGGTTGGTGGCGGCGAAGGGGAACTCGTCGCAGCTGTCATCAGGGACCGTCGGGTCCTTCGTGAAGGTCGAATCGCAGACCTTGCCGCGGTTGGCCTGGCTGACCGCGTCGTCGGCTTCGCGGGTCAGCGGGCTTCCCTTGCCTTCCCAGCCCCAGTGGTCGGTGAGGTACTGCATTGACCAGGCAACGTTGGCGTGTCCGCGGTGGTTCAGCGGAAGGACCAGGGTAGGGGTGAAGGAGGGGAAGACGCAGCCGACGCTCGATCCGCTGGCGGTCTTGTCACAGCGGATGGTCATCTTCCCTGGTGGCTCGAACGTGGCCGGGGACAGCAGGACCTGGCCGGCGCCGAGTACCGTCACGGTGGTCTTGGTGCGGAAGCCTTCGACGTTCTGGCCAGCCTTCCACTGATGGCTGGTACCGCCGTAGAGGGTCTTGCCGACGGTGATCGGCTGTGAGCCCGTCCACGCGCCGCCGGCAGCGCAGGCACTGGCGGCGATGCACTCCGTCTTCCACGAAGCGCGCAGCGCCTTCGCCTCACCCCAGGCCGACTCCTGTTTCAGGGAAACGTCCGTCTTCCAATTGCCGCTCTTGCCATCCAGCACGAACTCCTGCCTGGCCGTGAACGTCGCCCCGCCGATCTTCTTCTTCGTCCGGGTGTCGATCACGTCGTACGTGAGCTTGGCCGACCCGCAGGCATCGAGCCGGGTGTAGTACCACTGCCCGACGACGACACTGCACTTGGCCTCCGCCGTCACCGGCTCGGACTCCGGCTGCGCCGCCACTGACTTCGGGGCGACAGACGTCCCGGTTCTGTCATCTTCGGCCGGTGTCTGGTCGATGCACCCGACTGTTTCGACACCCTGCTCGGCATAGCTGTCCAAGCGGGACTGCGCGGCTGCGCAGCCGATCGCGCCATCGAGTTCGACGGCCCCAGCCGCCTTCGGCTGAGGCATCTCGCCCGTCGGGCCCACAGGCTGTCCGACTTCCGCCGTCAGCTGTTCCGGAGCGGCCGTAGCGGAAACCGGGGCCAGCATCGAGGCGGTTACCGCCAGACCGGCGCCCGCCGCAGCCAGGGTTAAGCGTCTGCGTAAGTGCACGTTCTACCTCTCGTTCACGGCAAACCACGCCATGCCAAATAGGCGCATGGCACGGCGCTACCTGCCTTGGGAGACGATCAACGTGCCCCGGAGCGGGAAACTCCGTCAACAGATATTCGGCAAACCTGATGGAACCAGCCATACAAGGCGAGAAGCTGACCAATCGGCCGCATGCGCAATAAAAGGATGTGGATCTTCCAGATTCGTGCACCGGAGACCGTCTCTGGGGGAGCGCGGCTCGATGAAATCGAGCGCCAGGCCGCGCGCTGGTCGCGCTGGCGTGGCGGTGAAACAGCCAGCCGAGCTGAAGGAGCAAGACTCCCGCCTCCGTCTGCTCCCACCCGCTGGCCCTCAAGTTCCGTGCGCAGGGCCTGACTTGATTTGAACCGAACCTTTTGACACGGCCTTACGGCGTCCATATGTTCCCACCGCCACTCATGATCTTCTTGAACAGGTGGGAGCGACGTGCGTTTCAAAAGGATCGCCCTTGCTGTGGCCAGCACAGCGACAGCGGTGTCCGCGATAGCCGCCGGCTCAGTGCCGGCGCTGGCGACCCAAGACCCCCGCCCGACAAGCAACACGGTGGACCTGTCGCCGTCCGAACTCGCGGCTCAGGGGCCGGAGAAGGACGTGAAAGGCGGGCACCGCCCCGAGTCGGGCAAGGACCTCAAGGCAGGACCGCTGGACAAGAACGGTGTAGTCGCACAGACCACGGTCAAACTCAGCAACACCGTGACCGACAAGGACGGCGACAAGGCCACCCTGTCCTTCCAGGTCTACGAGACCGACGGCAACGGCAAGCCGACCACACAGGTCAAGCTGTCCGACAAGCCCGGCGGCGTGCTGGTCTCCCAGTACACCGCCTCGGGCAAGACCGCTGAAGTCGAAGTGCCCTACGGCAAGCTGAACCCCGGCAAGTCCTACGCATTTCGCACCTCGGGCTTCGACGGCACCCTGTACGAGACCAACTGGTCGTCCTGGGGCACCTTCAAGGTCCGTGACCGGGCGGTGGACATCAAGCTCCCCGAGCCGGACCAGAACGCGCCCAAGGTCAACCTGGAGGACTACCAGGAACCGCAACTCGCCCGGCGCAACATCCCCCAACCGACGCTGCTCAAGAACACCGACAGGTGCACGCCCGTGAGCGAATTCCGGGCGATGTGTGCTGGCGTGATAGACCCCGGTGAGATCTCTGCCGAGAAGTGGGCCAGGGCCGAACAGCGTCTGGGCGACATCAAGGCGCTCACCCCTCTGGTCAAGTGGTGCACCGACGGCACCGAGGCGACCTCGGGCAAGGACAGCTTCAAGCGCACCAGCGCGTGCCTGAAGAAGCATTCCCCGATCGGCATTCGGCTCGTGGATTACTCCAGCGGGCGACCGGTGCCGGTCGGCCTGGCCGCGTTCGCCTCGGACATCCAGATTCAGCTGGATCAGAAGTCCGATACCTTCCAGCAGCGGTTGACGTTGGTCCCGATCGAGTTGACGACGAAGGACCCCAAGGCCACTCACATCACCATTGACCCGAAGTTTGTCTGCGGGCCGCAGTGCACCACCAGTACTCCGCAGTGGGAGGGCAGTTCCACCTGGAGCTTCAAGGGCTCGGACCTGCACTCCGCGTACGCGACGTTCACGCACAAGGCCAGCGGAACCGACACGAACAAGGTCGCCTCGCACACGCTGAACTGGGGCCTCGAGCCGCAGGTGCCGGGATTCAAGGAGATCGAGCCCGTCAAACTCGGCAACTCGATACCAGACCTGGATGTGCGCTGCGACAAGGTGGCCAAGCCCACGCCCGGCTGCGTTTTCGATAAATACAAGCCCACGTGGGTGATGAACTTCAAGAAGGCGCCGGCCGCCGTCGCGCATGCATGGCTGATCCAGTCCAAGCTGCCCACCCACCCGGGCAGCAAGGCCGCGAATTTCCCGATGCAGTACCTGCCGGACGCGGAGAAGAACGACGCGGGCTACGACCCGCAGAAGAACCGTGACCGGATCTGCCCGAAGGCGGGCAACGAAAGCTGGGCGGACGCCAAGGGCAACCCGGACGCCAGCCCGGTCGATGCCAGCGACAAGCTCAGCTGCGACGAGTTCGCCTACGCCAAGAGCTACAACAGCGCAGGAATGCAGTCCAGCGACGGCGGGCTGAACCCGGTCAACTCCGGTGACCAGTGCGTGCAGAGCTACTCCACCCGCGTCAAGCAGGGCGAATGGCACCTGTATGACGACACCCGCCAGGCTGCACCGAGCTGGAAGGAGCGCTGCGGACGGTCCGCGATGTCCCTGCGGATCAACTCCGGCTCCATGAACACCTTCGGCTCCACCTTCTCGGGTGCGTTCAGACTCCTGGACAAGGACGAATACTGGGTGGCCTTCCCGGAGTTCGGGCACTGTGACGCCAGCAGGGCAAACGTGAAGTGCACCGTGCCCAAGTAACGCTCCCGGGCACATGCGGCCGGGCAGGCGCCAGGCTGCCCGGCCGCTGCTAATACCCGGGCCCGTCCAAAAGCCGTGCGTCAACGGTCATGTTCCTGGGATCGACCCACTCCAGGCCGCCGCGGTAGAGCGCAGGGCGGGACCAGACCTCCACTGTGCCCTCCGGCGTCGTCAGCGGGCGGCCCTGCTCCAGCGCGGCGGCCATCTCCTCCAGCCACTCGTGCAGCGGCCACCCATCACTGCCGTAGGGGTAGGGCTCGTCTTCGTCATCCACCGCCCACTTGCCCAGCCTCCCGTAGGCAGGATCGTTCTTGCGCGCGCTGGTGTGCCAGCCGGACCAGAAATCTCCGGGATGCTGAGCGAACGGCAGCAGGCCCCGCATGTCCCGCTCTTCCTCGTTCCACTCCTGGTGCTCCCGGTAGACCTCAACCAGTTGTTCCAGAGGGAGCATCGCCTTGCCGGTCGGGAGGATTCCGCTCCCCTCACCTTCGTCCACACCGTCGTGTACGCGGTACCAGGCAGCAAGACCGGGGGGAAGTTCGTAGCCGATAGCGGCCTCGGCGCTGGCAATGCTGGCGTCACTGGCTCCGGGCCGCAGCAAGTCCGCTGACGCAGGCGCATGTTGCGTAAGCCAGGCGTCGATCCGCTGCCAGGCCGCCGTCACGCGGCGCGCCTGCTCCCTTGCGGTCAGCGGGTGCATCTCATCCGTCATGCGCCCCACTGTCGCAGACACCACCGTCCCGCCCGCGGTGCGGTCTCGTGAACGCGCGTCACGGCCGAGGGGCGGTTCCTTCAAGTGCTCGGCGGTATGTCGCGGCCTCTTCGTGCATCAGTCGTCGGTGCGGGGGCTGTGCCAGATAGTCCCTTCCCGGTTCACGTATCGGTGTTCGCGGTCCCGGAGGAAGTCCGATCTGAGGTGGCGGTGCAAGAGGAGCGTGCGGCCCGGGTCCCGGCGACTGCGGCTGATCTCGGTGCCGAACTGGCGACGGAAGTCTGGACTGCGGTGTGATGACGATCCGCGAAGTCGGCTCCTGGGCGCGTTCAGCGTCGTGGGGCAGGCGGCATCCGCTATGGCGGCGGCGTTTGCCGCGCCGCCCGCGCCGCCCGCGTGCCCACAGGATGCAACGTGCGCCCGGTGCTGCGGCTGCTGGCCTTCCCTGCCCGGTCCCTGCTGCGGCCGCTGCCTGTGTGCTGCCTGCCGGCTGTGTGATTGCGGCAGAGGGCGGGACCTGGTGTTGCCCCTGGCGCACCTGCACTCCTCCTGTTGGACTGCCGCCGTCCGTGAGGTCGGCCCCGGGGCTGTCCGTTCAGCCGGCGTGGAGGTCAGCGCCGGAGGAGCCGTCGATTATGAGATTTGCATGAGAATCCAGCTTCGCTGTACAACTTGAGCCTTCTTGATCTTTTGAGGGGTTCTCGGTGCGTTCAGCGCGTGTTGTCGCCATATTGACGGCCTTTGCTCTTTTTGTTCTGTGTGGTACTGAACAGGCCGTCTGGGCGGTGAGCCAGTGGGACCGCAGCACACCGCTGAACTCCAAAGCTCCCGCTCAGGCCTGGGGTTCGGCTGCCGGCCGCAGCCACCGGGTGTCGGCCGATGCCACCAGGGCCTCTGCCGGCGAAGGCCACAACGCGCCCCTGGCCGGTGCGGGGCAGCTGCCGCCCGAACAGGAACTGCGGGGCACCCGGCTCGGCGGCACCGCGCCGACTCCCCGGATGGGGCCGGTGCGCGAGGTGCCCGCCCCCGAGGGCCCCGGGGCGGCCGGCTTCGACGCGGACACCAGCACCGAGGTAGTCAAGGAGCGCGCGGAGCGGCGGCGCACCTACCGCAACCAGGACGGGACCTACACCACCCGCCTGTACGACGATCCCGTCAACCTCCGGCGCGCCGACGGAAGCTGGGAGCCGATCGATACCGGCCTGGTTCACCCCGAGGGCCCGCGCACGATGAGTGTCACCTCCGAGCAGTGGACGACCAAGTCCACCCGCACGGGCCTGCATTTCTCCGGCTACGCCGACGACCGCCCCGTGCTGAGCCTGGACCTGGACGCCGACCACACGCTGGGCTTCGCGCTCGAGGGAGCCGCCCACGCGCCGGGCACGGTGGACGGCAGCACCATCACCTACGCCGACGTGCGGCCCGCGGCCGACCTGCAGTACCTCGCGGACAACGACGCGGTCAAGGAAACCCTGCTGCTCAAGAGCAAGGACGCGCCCACCCAGTGGCGTTTTGCGCTCAACTCGCGCGGACTGAGCGCGAAGCTCGACGAGCACGGCGGCCTCGCCTTCACCGACGCCTCCGGTACCGAACGCGCGTGGATGCCGCCGGGCTGGATGGAGGACTCCTCCGAGGCCGACAACGCCGGCCAGGGGGAGATTTCCTCCGGCGTGCACTACCGCCTCGAAGATGATCACGGACAGCAGGTCCTCGTGGTCGACCTGGACCAGGACTGGCTGGCGGCGCCCGAACGCACCTTCCCGGTCAAGGTCGACCCGTCGGTGAAGGCGGCCGGTGCGACCGCGGGCACCTACGTCCAGGCCCCGTACAACCAGAACTTCTCCGGCGACAAGGTGCTCAAGACCGGCACCTACGACGGCGGCCGCCACAAGGCCGCGGCCTTTTTGCGCTTCGCCGGCGTGGAGTCGTCACTGAAGAACGCCACCGTGCTGAACTCCAAGCTGGCCCTGTACAACACCTGGTCCTACTCGTGCACAGCCCGCCCGGTCACCGTGCACGCGATCACCTCCGACTGGTCGGAGAAGACCCTCAAGCAATACCCCGGCCCGGCCACCGGCCTCGCGCTCGGCTCCAAGAGCTTCGCCCACGGCTGGAGGCCGAAGAACACCACCCGGTGGGCCTGCGGACCGGCCTGGGAGGCGATCGACCTGGGCGCGGCGGGCCGCAGCCTGGTGGATGACTGGACACACGGCCGCAAGAAGAACTACGGCCTGGCCGTCCAGGCCTCCACCACCGACTCCCAGGGGTGGAAGCAGTTCGGCTCCAACACCTACCCCAACGGCAAGCCCAGCCTGGACATCACCTGGACCAAGTACGGCGCCGCCTACAAGCTGGGCGCGTTCACCAAGCCGGTGACCGCCACGGCCCAGGGCGAGATGAAGATCACCGTCACCAACCAGGGTCAGCAGACCTGGGGCAAGAACAGCAACTTCCAGCTGCACTACGACCTCTTCGACGCCAACGGCAAGAAGATCACCGACGCCGCGAAGCTCCTGTGGACGCCGATGCCCCGGGACGTGGCCCCCGGGCAGTCGGTGACCCTGGACGCCAAGATCGCCGCCCTGCCGCCCGCCACGTACACCCTGCAGTGGACCATGGAGGAGAAGGGCACGACCTCTTTCACCGCGCAAGGCATCCGCGGCGCGGCCGTCCAGATCGCCGCGGTCAACCTGCCGCCGCACCTGACGGCCGAGTCCCCGGCCAGCGGCGTGGTGCTCAACTCCCTGACGCCCACCCTGTGGGCCAGCGGCCAGGACCCTGACCATTTCCCCAGCGGACCGCTGCAGTACTCCTTCGAGGTCTGCCAGGTCGAGGGTAAAGACACCCGCAAGAACTGCCGCAGCGGGCCGCGCGGCACCGCCCAGCAGTGGTCGGTGCCCGCCGGCTGGCTCTCGTGGAGCACCACCTACGCCTGGTACGCCTACGCCCACGACGGCAAGGACGCCTCCGTGCGCCCGAACCCGGCGTTCTTCAGCACCCGCATTCCGCAGCCGGCGGTCACCGGCCATCTCGGCGGCGACGGCACCCACGAGTTCGGCGCCCGCGCCGGCAACTACTCCACCGCCGCCACCGACGCCGCCCTGTCCACCGTGGGCCCGGAACTGTCGGTCACCCGCACCTACAACTCCCTGGACCCGCGTACCGACACCGTCTTCGGCGCCGGCTGGTCCACCCGTTGGGACATGCAGGCGCGCCCCGAGAGCACCGGTGATGTCCTCATCACCCTGGCGCAGGGCAGCCGCGTGCGCTTCGGCCGCAACGCCGACGGCAGCTACGCCGCGCCCTCCGGGATGCCGCTGACCCTCACCGCAGGCCAGAGCGGCGGCTGGGTGCTGCGGGAGCGCAGCGGCACGCTGCACACCTTCGACGCCACCGGGCGCCTGACGAAGGTCACCGACGGCTCCGGCCGCGCGCAGCAGCTGACCTACACCGACAACAAACTGACCAGAGCCCAGGACGTGCTCTCGGGCCGGACGCTGGACTTCACCTGGCACGACGGCAAGGTCGCCTCCGTCACCACCAGCCCCGTCACCTCCGGTAAGCCAGGCCTGACCTGGACCTACACCTACGAAGGCAACCGGCTGACCAAGGTCTGCCCGCCCGGCTCCGACACCGACTGCACCCGCTACACATTCACCCAAGGCTCCCTCTACCCCAGCGTCGTGCTGGACCACAACCCCGTCGCGTACTGGCGCCTGGGCGAGAGCGAAGGCGCCGAGGCCAAGACCGCGGCCCCCTCGCGCACCGGGCTGAACACCGGCGCCTACCACGACGTCAAGATGGGCACGGACGGCGCACTGACGGCCACCAAGGACACCGCAGCGCAGTTCGACGGCGAGAACTCCTACGTGGAACTGCCGAAGGACACCTTGCGCACCTCCACCTTCCTGACCACCGAACTGTGGTTCAAGACCACCAAGCCCGGCATCCTGATGGGCTTCCAGGACGGAGCCCTGGACCAGGGCCAGCCGGACGACTGGGTGCCACCCTTGGCCATCGACCAGGACGGCAAGCTGCGCGCCCAGTACTGGTCGCACGCCGTCCAACCGATCGTCACCAAGCAGCCGGTGACGGACAACACCTGGCACCACGCCGCCCTCACCGGGGCCGGCACCACCCAGTCGCTCTACCTCGACGGCCAACTGGTCGGAACCCTCAACGCCCCCATCGACCACCAGAAGATGTCCTACACCTACCTGGGCGCCGGTTTCGCCAGCCCCGGCTGGGACGGCCTGCCGGCCGGCGTGCGCCACTTCACCGGACAGATCGACGAAGTCGCCGTCTACCACCAGGCTCTGGACGGCCGCACCCTCGCCGAGCACTACGCCGCCCGGACGGCCGCCGACCGCATCACCAAGGTCACCCTGCCGTCCGGCCGCACCCACGCCACGATCGCCTACGACGACGCCTCCGGCCGCCTGGCGCACCTGACGGACGACAACGGCGGCACCTGGAACCTCTCCACCCCCCGCTACTCGGGCGCCTCCCACACCTACGCCGACACCGTGCGCGACGCCGGCCCCGGCAACTACTGGCGCCTGGGGGAGCGCAGCGGCGCCGTCGCCGCCGACGACATCGCCGACGGCGGCGACGCCTCATACCAGCAAGGCGCCACCCCCGGCAGCACGGGCGCCTTCGCCGACAGCGATGACGGCGCGGCGACCCTGGACGGCTCCAAGGGCGCCATCGCCATCCCCACCGATACCCTGGACGGCGCCACCGCCCTGAGCGCCGAACTGTGGTTCCGCACCAGCAAGTCGGGCGTCCTGCTGGGCCGTCAGGACACCGAACTGGACCAGAGCGCCACCCAGTGGAAGCCGGCGCTGCTCATCGACGCCGCGGGCAAATTGCGCGGCCAGTTCGCCGACGACCCCAAACAGCAGATCACCTCCCGCGCCAGCGTCACCGACAACCACTGGCACCATGCGGTCCTCACCGGCTCCGACAGCGGGCAGACGCTCTACCTGGACGGCACCCCGGCCGGCACCTCCTCCGCTCCGGTCACCGCACAGACCCTCGCCCACGCCTACCTGGGAGCCGGCTACGCCAGCGCCTCCTGGGACGGCGGCGGCAAGGACGGCGTGCGTTACTTCTCCGGCCAGCTCGACGAGGCCGCCCTCTACCGCAAGGCGCTGGATGCCACCACCGTCGCCGGCCACTACACCGCCCGCAGCGGCCTGGTCGCCGGCGACGGCGCCCGCTACCGCGGCAACATCGCCGCCGACTCCCCCTCCGGCCACTGGAGGCTGGACGAAACCAGCGGCATCGAGGCCCACAGCAAGACCGCGGTGCACCAGGGCACCGGAACCTACCGCAAAACCGCACTGAACCAACCCGGCATCTTCGGCACCGGCGACAACACGGCCATCGAGCTCAACGGCGACGGCGCGGTCGAACTGCCCGGCAACGTCCTGGGCGGCAGCACCGAGATGAGCGCCGAACTGTGGTTCCGCACCGCCCGCCAGGGCGTGCTGCTGACCGCCCAGACCACCGAACTGGGCACCACCCCGCCGCAGTGGAACCCGGTCCTGACCGTCGGCCAGGACGGCAAGCTCTACGGCATGTTCCACTCCCGGGACAAAGTGACCACACCCCCTCTGGCCAGCGACGCCAAGGTCACCGACAACCAGTGGCACCACGTGGTGCTCACCACGACCGCCGACACCCAAACGCTCTACCTCGACGGCGCCCAGGCGGGCAGCAAGAGCGGCGGAGGCGACTGGCAAAATCTCACCCACGTCTACCTCGGCAACGGCTACTCCAGCTGGGCCTGGGACCGCATCAACTCCAAGGAGGAACGTCCCTTCACCGGCCAGCTCGACGAGGTCGCCTTCTACTCCAAGGCCCTGACCGACACCCGCGTCTCCGAGCACTACCAGGCCCAGCACTCCTCGGGCGTCCCAGCGCTCACCTCCACCGTCGAGGTCACCGACCCGACGGGCCACACCGAAAGCACCTCCTACGACGCGCTGCGCGGCCAGCGCCCGGTGGCCGCCACCGACGCTGCCGGCGGACGCACCACCTACGCCTACGACATGGGCGGCTTCCTGCACACCGTGACCGACCCCAACGGGCACGCCACGATCACCGGACACGACGCGCGCGGCAACACCGTCTCGCGCACCACCTGCCGTGACACCAACTCCTGCTGGACCTCGTTCACGGACTACTACCTCAACACCGCGGACCCGCTGGACCCCCGCAACGACAAGATCACCGCAGTGCGCGACGCACGCTCCACCAGCACACACGACGACCGCTACCGCACAACGACGAGCTACACCCCCCTCGGCCTGCCGCAGACCACGACCCTGCCCGACGGCCGCACCTCCCACATCACCTACACCACCGGAACCGAGGAGGCCCTCGGCGGCGGAACCGCCCCCGCCGGCCTGGTCCGCACCCAGACCACGCCCGGCGGCGCCACCACCCGCTTCGACTACGACGCAGGCGGCGACATGGTCCAATCGACTGCCCCGTCCGGCCTGGTGACCGCCTACGCCTACGACGGACTGGGCCGCAAGGCCTCCGAGACCCAGACCTCCGACACCTTTCCCGCCGGCGTCACCACCACCTACGCCTACGACACCCTCTCGCATGAGGTCGCCCGCACCGGCGCCCCCGCCAAGAACGAGATCACCGGCACAACCCACACCGGCAGCATCACCCGCACCTTCGACGTGGACGGCAACCTGCTGACCGAAACCGCCCGGGACACCACCGGCGGCGACGGCGCACGGACCACGACCTACCACTACGACGAACACGGCCGCAACGACCGCGTCACCGACCCCGAGGGCGCTGAAACCGCCGCCGGCTTCGACCAGATGGGCCGCGTCACCCAGCGCACCGACCCGCTGGGCACCATCTACCTCACCTCCTACACCCCCCAGGGCCTGCCCGCCGAAACCGTCCTCAAGAACTGGAAGGGCGACCCCAGCGGCACCCCCCGCGACCTGGTCGTGGCCTCCCGCGCCTACGACCCGGCCGGCCGACTGGCCTCCACTACCGACGCGATGGGCGCCACCACCACCTACACCTACTACGACGACAACCTCCCGGCAGCCACCACCGCCAAGGGCGTCGCCCAGGCCGACGGCACCCGGCACGACATCGTCACGGAAGCCCGCACCTACGACGGCGCAGGCCACCTGGTGCGCCAGACCACCGGCAACGGCCGCACCACCCTGACCCAGGAAGTCGACGCCACCGGCCGTCCCACCCGCACGGCCCTCGACCCCGAAGGCCTCAACCGCTGGACGACCTACACCTACGACAAGGACGACCACCCGCTCGAAGCCAAGACGGCGCTGCTCACCACCCGCACCACCTACGACGCAGCCGGCAACGCGCTGACCGAAACCGCCGACGACGGCAGGCGCGCCCTGACCACTTCACACACCTACGACCAGCGCGGCCTGCCCACCAGCACCACCAGCCCGCGAGGGAACGAGGACGGCGCCCACGCCGCCGACTTCACCACCACCTGGCGCTACGACGCCCTGGGCCGCCCCGTGGAGCAGACCGCCCCGCAGGTGACGGCCGAGACCAACGGCGCGGACGCCAAGGCTGTCAAGCCGGCCACGCTCACCGGCTACAACGCCTTCGGCGAGGCCACGCACACCCGCACCCCGGACGGCGCCGTCACCCGCACGGAAACCGACAAGCTCGGCCGCCCGACCGCCGTCACCCTGCCCGACTACACCCCGCCCGGCGGAAAGAAGATCACCGCGGTCTCCCGTACCGCCTATGACGCGGCGGGCCAGGTCACCACCACCACCGACCCACTCGGCCGCACCACCGGATACTCCTACGACCAGTTCGGCAACCTCACCCGCCGCTCGACCCCCACGCCCGCCGATCAGCTACCCGCCGGCCTGGTGCGCTTCGACGACACCGCCACCGTGTGGAACTGGACACCCACCGGCCTGCAGCTCTCGCGGACCGACCCCACCGGAGCCCGCACCGAAGCCACTTACGACGAACTCGGCCGCCGGCGAAGCGACACCACCATCGAGCGCTACCCCGCGCCGCAGAACCTGACCACCACCTACACCTGGGACGACGCGGGCAACCAGAGCGCCTCCACCACCCCGATGGGCCGCACCACCACGGCCGAATACAACGCCGCGGGTGAGGTGGTGAAAACGACCAGCCCCGCCGCAGGCACCACGGCCTTCGCCTACGACGCCCTGGGACGGCGCACCGAAGTCACCGACCCCACGGGCCGCAAGAGCACCATGAGCTACGACGGCCGGGACCACGTCACCGGCACGGCCGCCTACGGCACCGGCGACAAGCCCCTCAGCTCGACCAGCGCGACCTACGACTCCGACGGCAACCAGACCTCCACCACCAACGCCACCCAGGCAAAGATCACCCGGGCCTACGACGCACTCGGCCGCATGACCCAGCAGACCGAGCCGGTCGCCGACGGCAAGACCATCACCACCGGCTTCGGCTACGACACCCTCGGCCACCGCACTCGCCTCACCGACGGCCGCGGCAACACCACCACCTACACCTACACCCCCTGGGGCCTGCCCGAGGCCACCACCGAACCGCAGACCAAGGCCCACCCCAAGGCCGGCGACCGCACCTGGACGACGGTGTACGACGCGGCCGGGCAGGCCGTCACCGAACTCCTGCCCGGCGGCGTCAAGCGGACCCGCGAATACGACCTGCTGGGCAACCTGGCCAAGGAAACCGGCGAAGGAGCCGAAGCCCCCACCACCGCACGCACCCTCACCCACGACCTCGCAGGCCGGCTGACCGCCGCCGGCGACGGCACCGTCCTCGGCCAGAACACCTACACCTACAACGACCGAGGCCAACTGCTCAACGCCCACGGCCGCAGCGGCACCTCCACCTACACCTACGACGCCGACGGCGCCATGACCTCCCGCAAGGACGCCTCCGGCACCACCACCTACACCTACGACCATGCGGGCCGCCGCTCGCTGACCGAGGACGCCCTCACTGGCGGCCGCGCCCGCACCTCCTACGACGCCGCCGGACGCATCGAACAGGAGCAGTACGCCACCAGCACCCCCGACGGCACCCAATGGCGCGACGGAGGCCGGCGCAGCTACCACTACGACACCCTCGGACGCCTCAGCGCCGACACCGTCACCGCCCCGGACCACACCACCAACATCACCGACACCCACTACACCTACGACCCTGACGGCCGCCTGACCCACAAGACGACCCGCGGCACCGCCGGCGCCGGCGACAACACCTACACCTACGACCCGGCAGGCCGCCTGTCCTCGTGGACCAGCGGCGACACCACCACCGCCTACGAGTGGGACGCGGCCGGCAACCGCGTCAAGAACGGCACCACCAGCGCCAGCTACGACGAACGCAACCGGCTGCTTCAGGACGGCAACACCACCTATCACTACACCGCCCGAGGCACCCTGGCCTCCGCCACCCCCGGATCGGGCACGGCGCGCGAACTGACCTCCGACGCCTTCGAGCGCCGGATCACCGACAGCGACACCAGCTACGGATACGACTCCCTGGACCGCGTCACCGGACGCGGACAGACCGAGTTCACCTACGACGGCGGCTCCAACAACCTCGTTGGCGACGGCACGCACACCTACAGCCGGACCCCCGACGGCGCTCTGCTCGCCATGGGCGGCAAGGGCGTAAGCGCGCGCCGCGCACTGACCGACCAGCACACCGACCTGGTGGCCGGCCTGTCCCCGGACGGTTCCAAAATCACCGGCTCCACCGCCTACGACCCCTTCGGCACGGTCACCGCCCACGAAGGCACCACCGCGTCCCTGGGCTACCAGTCCGGCTGGACGGATCCGTCCACCGGGGACGTCAACATGGCCGCCCGCTGGTACCAGCCGAACACCGGCGCCTTCGCCTCACGCGACACCTGGCAGCTGGACCCGACCTCCTCGGCCCGAGCCAACCGTTACGTGTATGGCAACGGCGACCCGGTGGACCACACGGATCCGAGCGGGCACGTCATTCCTCTCGTGATCGGAGGCGTCGTCCTGGGATGGGAAGCCCTCGGCTGGGGCACTGCGGCTGCAATCGGCACCGGCGGGGGAGCGCTGGTCTACGACAAGTGGTCCCGCAGCCGCTCGGGCGGGGTCATCGGTTCGCGATCGTCCGGCTCCGTGTGGGACAACATCTTCTCAAGCACCGAATCCATGGCCGCCCGCATACAAGCACAGGCCGACTACTTTGCAGGGATGGCCGGCGGACACGAAATGATCGTCATGACGCCCGGCCCATACACCGGTCACGGCAGAAGCCGCGGGTACAGCCGAACCCGCTGGCGCGGGTACCACCGCAGCTACAGCCGGACTGGGCACCACCGCGGATACACTCCACGTGCCGTACGGGCCAAGGCACCGACACGCCCTGTCCGACCGCCGATTCCGCAGAACCCCAACGCGGGCCGCAACCCAGTACCTGCCCCCAAGCGGGCACTGCCCAAGCCCGACTGGAATCCGGGCTCTGGCGGCTGGCAGCCCGGCGACGGCTGGGACATGGTGATGGGCGCCCTGCAGATGCTCAACCTGCTCGGCAATGGACAGTACACACCGGACCAGGGCCAAGACCCCCTTCCCGCACCTGAGAACAACCCCGGCGGGAAAAACGACGGCCGCGATCGCCAGGACAACATCTGCGATGCAGGCCCGGGCGTCAGCCCGACCGGCCACGCCGTCTACCTGCCGCGCGAACGCTATTACGATGCCTTCTCACAGCGCTCCGAATGCCGTGCGACCGGGGTGTACGGACTGCTGGACGGCAGTGACTACAACAAGGGACGCAAGGCGCCAGGGACAAATACCAATGCTTCCACCAAGCCTCCGGGAATGGACGAAATCGCAGCGCAGGGTCACGTTCCGGCGAACGGACACCTGATTCCCGCGGCGGCCAGCGGTTCCGGCATCGACTTGCGCAACCTGGTGGCTGAGTACGAAAAGACGAACACCCCCTACCTCAACTGGGGAGTGGAAAGGGAAATCAGGACTGCCGTCAAGTCTGGAAAGCACCTCCAGTTGTCCGTCACGCCGCACTACAACCGGCCTGACTCAGGCATTCCGACCAGCATCGAGTACAACTACGCTGTGCTGGAGGACGGTTCTGCCAAACACTGCGTCATACACCAGTCGCCGTCCGGAGGAACAACCACAGGCAGCGCTGACTGCCCCAGGAGATGAACAAAAATGACACATTCCGCCTACCTGGAATCCGTCCTCTCCATGCTCGGCGAGCCGACTGCCAGCCACGAAGACCCCGCTGCATGGGAAGCCCTTGAAGACCAACTGGGATTCCGGCTGCCTGAGGACTACAAAACCATCATCGACACCTACGGGCCGGTGAGAATCAACGGGCACCTGGCGCTGCATCACCCCGCGACGCAGCGATGGAACCTGGGGCAGTGGATTCGCGAGACCGCGGAAGCATGGTCGGAAGTGCCCTGGGACGAGGTCGACCTGGAAGCGGACCCCAGGCCGTCCCTCGGTATCCCCGACATGCGCTTCGGCACTGCGGACGGACTCATTCCCGCAGTGTCGAGTGACCGGGACGAAGCCGTGTTCCTGGCGCAAGGCGCCGAACAACAACGCTGGCGGGTCTTCGTCTCGCGCGACGACGAGTTCTTCGAATACCCCATGGACTTCGCCGAGTGGCTGTACCGATACCTGGTCGGTGAGGACATGGCCGGGCCGAACAGCTCCGCTTTCTATCCGGGACCCGTCAGATTCGAAAGTCTTCCCATGGACGCCCACGAGCGCACCTCCGAATGGCACGGCCCAGACCGAGGCATGTGAATTCACGAAGGCCCCGCTACACGGAGCGCCGTGTAGTGCCCACCAGCACGATCGTCCGCCAGCCACAGGGCAGATGAATCCCGATCCGTGAGACAAGGCCCGGGCACTCGCCCGTGAGGCCCGAGAACTGCCGTGTGCCTCTGCGAGGCGGAGGCACACGGCGGGCTGCCCCAGCAGCGGAAGTGCGTCACACTGCACTACCTGCTCAGCTGACGGGTGACCGAGGTCCCGCACGTCACCGGCCTGGCGGCGTCGTCCGCCCACCCCCACCTGTTCTCGGCCCGCACTGCACTGGCCAAGGCGACGGGGAAAGAGGCTGCTGTGCCCGACCACGAGAAGGGTGATCACTGACGATTGAGGACGCCCTGCACGGTGCACCATCCGTACACCCGCCTGCACCCCGGCCCAGCAGGCTGAAGACCACCGGCACCTACGAGAGCGCAGCAACGCCCTCGCCCGCCGGCAAGAGCTCGCCGCCCTGATGGGCGCAAACAGTCGACTCGTACCGGAACTGGCCGGACTGCTCCTGCAGGGCAGCCCCCTGGTCGGCGAGGCAGTCCGGGGCCGGGCTGACAACGACCTGACCGCCCTGTGCACCTCGCACTCAGAGCATTCGGCGCCACCGACCGCCTGACGAACTTCGCGCGATGTACGCAGTACCGACTATCAAAGGGAGCTCGTCTTCGGCTGCCTGCCCTACCTGAGCGGGCGCGACGACACCGCGCGGTTCTGGTGGCGATACGCCGTCGGCGCCGAAAACAGCCAGGCCGCTTACTACCTCTTCCTGAAGGGGATCGTCCGCGGGACCTGGAAGAGGCCGTGCACTGCTTCCGCCACTACGAAGCGGGAGCCTTACAGCGTGAACAGGAGGACGAGAGAAGCCTGAGGGCCGAGATCCACGCCGAGGAACTTGAGACACGACCCGGCGACTGCGTCACCGAGGTCGGCACTTGTAGGCAGGAACTGTTTGATCCAGGAGAAGTATCTGACCGACCTTGTCAGCTGACCCGGTGCAGGCTGTGGTCCTTCGTGTCTCGAAGGACCACAGGCCCAGTCGGCAGTCACAGGCCGGCGACTGTCTTTACACGGGCCGGTATTCGACGTGGGTGTGGCCGCAGCCTGCGGCCAGGCGGCGCAGTGCGTCCCGCTCGGTGCGGTCGAGGGTCAGCGCCCAGCGGAGTTTGGTGCTGACCCAGTCGGCGGCGTAGGTGCAGCGGGCGTCGGCCAGCGGCGGCAGCCAGGTCGACGGGTCCTGGTCGGCCTTGGACCGGTTGGTCTTGGCGGTGACCGCGACGAGGGAGCGTTCGGCGCCGAGGTCGTTGGCGTATGCCTCGCGGCGCGTGGCGCTCCACTGCGAGGCACCGGAGTCCCACGCCTCGGCGAGCGGCACCATGTGGTCGATGTCCAGGCCCTTGGGGTCCGTCACGGTCACCGCGTCGTAGTACGAGAACCAGCGACCGGAGACGACCTTGCACTTCGGCCCGATCTCGGGGCGCTCGCGGGACTCGGCGATCAGGACTTCGGCGCGGGTGTTGCAGCTGTCGTGGTCGGCGTCGGTCCAGTGCTTGAAGCTGGTGCGCTGGTAGCCGGTGCGGGACTCGGCGGCGAGGGGGAGGGCTTCGATCCCGTCGTGCAGGCTCGCGTACCGGGCGGGCACAACGGGCTCGTCGGCCTGGGCCGGGGAGGCCGCGGTCAGGGGCAGCAGGGCGAGGGCGGCGCCGGCGAGGGCACGCGCAGTCATCTTGATCACGGCACCTGGATACCGGCTCGCCCGCCGGCGCACGGCGGGGTCGGCCCGCGGCAACCCGCGCGGGTGACGCCCCGGCCACACGTCCCCTTCCAGCGCGATGTGGTGCAGGCGCGGGCAACGTCTCGAAGACCGGCCGAGCGACACAGTGCTCTCGCGGAAGGTGGTGTGCGCGGTGTTCGGCGCGGTAGCACCGGTGGGTAGATTCAGGGAACCTGACGATGTTTCACCTGGCCTGGGAGCCCCGCACTTGCATCCCCTCCGCCGCGCCGCGGCCTTCGCCTGCCCGCTCCTGCTGCTGTCCGTGGCAGCCTGCTCCAACGACGCCTCCCGTGAAGACCCGAAGCCGCCGCGGGCTGCCGCGCCGCCGGCGCCGGGCGGGCTGGCGCTGGCCAAGGCCGTGGACCAGCTGAAGGTCGCCCGTGAGTCCCGCAGCGGCTACGACCGGGACAAGTTCAAGCTGTGGGTCGACGCCGACCGCAACGGCTGTGATGCCCGTGAGGAGGTGCTGTTGGCGGAGGCGGTGAAGAAGCCCCGCAAGGGCAGCGGCTGCAAGCTGACCGGTGGCCAGTGGAAGTCGTACTACGACGGCAAGACCGTCAACGACGCGGCGAAGCTGGACATCGACCACCTCGTCCCGCTCGCCGAGGCCTGGGATTCGGGGGCCTCGAAGTGGACGGCCAAGCGCCGCGAGGCGTACGCCAACGACCTCGACGCACCGCGCGGCCTGGTGGCGGTCAGCTCCGGGCCGAACCGGGCCAAGGGCGACAAGGACCCCGCCCAGTGGCTGCCGCCCGCCAAGGACGCCTACTGCACCTACGCCGCCGACTGGACCTCCACCAAACTCCGCTGGAACCTCACCACCGACACCGCCGAGCGCGCCGCCCTGCGCAAACTCGCCGCCGGCTGCCCCAAGACGAAGGTGGCCTTCACCCCGGCCCCGTGACCAGCCGCTGTCTTCGGTCCCGCCGGCTGCCGCACGCGCAGGCGGCGGCAGCCCGATGAGCCCTGCCGCGGCGCGGCCGATGCGGACGTACGGTCGCAGGCCCGGGAGCGCGTTCGCCGAGGCGGTACTGCCCCGGGCGGCCTCACAGAGCTTGGGCACGCCCGTTCGCACGGTCCGCCACGGGACCCGCACGGGCGTATGCCACCTCACCCCGCCGGGGACGATGCCCGGCTCTCCGCACGATTGCGCTGGTCACAGCGGGTGGCGTGCGGCGTGATCCGACGGCGCTCGGCGCTGGCCCTGCGCGGGGGTGTGTGCCCCGGGCAGGGTGTGGGTGTGCGTTTGTCCGTGTTCTGTAATGACAAGTCACATCTTCAACCAGCATCTGCGGCGTACCTCCACAGTGGTCCTGCCCGGCGACGGTCCGGGCATCAGGTCCCGCCGCGTGCGGGGCTGTGAGCAGGAGGTTGTTCATGATCCGTTCCGCCCGTCTGGCCGCTGTCGTACTCGGCTCGGCCGCCCTGGCCGCTACCGCGGCCCTGCCCGCCGCCGCCACCGGCGCGCACACCCTGCCCGCCCCGCACCGCTCCCCGGTCGTGATCGGCGCGGTGCAGGCCGACAGCCCAGGCCGCGACGACGGCTCCAACCGCTCCCTGAACGCCGAGTGGGTCACGGTGAAGAACACCAGCCGCCACGCGGTCAGCCTCAAGGGCTGGACGCTGACCAGCGAGCGGTCCCACCAGACGTACCGCTTCAGCAACCTGCGCCTGGCCGGCAAGCAGAGCGTCCGCGTGCACACCGGCCACGGCCGCGACACCTGGCGCGACGTCTACCAGGACCGCCACACCTACGTATGGGGCAACCAGCGCGACACCGCCACCCTGCGCAACGACCACCGCCGCGTGGTCGACACCAAGCACTGGGGCCGCCGCTGACCCCGGCTCCGGACCGCCTCCGGGCGGCCCGGACACCCAGATGCGCCGCAGCCCGAGGGGAGGGTTGCGGCGCACCGCTATGTCCGGCTGGCGCTCCTGCCGGCAGGCGAACAGGGTGCCCGGCAGGAGCGCGGTCTTGTCTGTCCGGTGCTCATGTCCGCCTGCGGCCCGTCGCGCAGCAAGTGCCTGGCCCTCCCTGCCGGCACTGTTCGAGGTCGGAAACCTCATTGCAGAGCGGGCGGAAATCTGTGTCGGCCGAGGTAGACATCGAACAGTGATGTGGTTAGAGTTTCTCTCGTAGCTCAGAGAGACGGCAGGGCCTGGCAGAGACGAACTGCCGGGCAGCAGTACACGCAGTTGCAGTTGGCAGGACGGTGCGGTGGTGGAGTTCCGAAGCCGAAGCGTTTGCAGGATGGCGACGGGACTGACGACCGGACCGGGTGGCCCGCAGTGATCAGGGGCCGCCGTAAGCAGTACACGGGACCAGCAGTGCAGTTCCCGTTTCGCAAGTAAGTGGTTCAGAGGGAAGAACGGAGGAGCCAGACGCCATCAGGATCGCCCGGGCGGACATCTCGAACCCGGGTACCGCAGGACATCGATAGTGAGGTGGTCTGAGGTCAAGCAACCGCGATCCCCGCACCCCAGGCAGCGCTCAGGCCGGGTCTGCGGAAACAGAAGGCCGGCGCAGAACTAGGGTCGGCAGATGGTGAACAGTTCCTTCGGGGCCCTGGTGCCGTACGGCACCAGGGCCCCTCGATGCGTTTGGCAGACAGGGAGGTACACATGGCAGCAGACGACTCCTACGACCGTCTCGACGACGATGACTACCCCGCCTACACCATGGGCCGGGCCGCCGAGATACTCGGCACCACCCAGGGCTTCCTGCGCGCCATCGGAGACGCCCGCCTGATCACCCCGCTGCGTTCCGCCGGCGGCCACCGCCGCTACTCCCGCTACCAACTGCGCATCGCCGCCCGCGCCCGCGAACTCGTCGACCAGGGCACCCCCATCGACGCCGCCTGCCGCATCATCATCCGCGGCGGACCCCACGGCCACGGCCTGACGGACGAGAAGCTGACCTGGTCATCGCCCCGGCGCTGAGCATGCTGATCGCCCCCGCGATCGCTCGCTGACCTGTGTGCGCCGCGGGCCCGCTGGTTTCAGCCGTGCGGCTACGAGCAGCCCGCGCCGGAAGGCGCGCCTGCATCAGTGCTCGGGTGCTGTTGGCAGTGGGGTGGTGTCGGCGGGGGCGTCGGCGCTTCGGGGGGCGGGGCGGTGCAGGCGTTCCCCGACCAGGGAGATGACGCCGATCACGGCGGTGGTCAGTGTGCATATGAGGAACGCGGTGCCGGCGGTGGCGGTGCGGAGGATGGCTGCGGACAGCAGGCCGGCCGCGCCGTAGCCGAGGCCTGCGGCAGCGTAGAGGACGGAGAAGCCGGTGGCCCAGGTGCTTTGCGGCAGGCGTTCTTGCAGGGCCAGGTTCCGGATGATCATCAGGGGGCTGTAGAGGAGTCCGCCGACAGTGAAGGCGGCGGTGAAACTCCAGGGGTGGGAGGTGAAGCCGGGGAGCGCGAAGGCGGCGGCGGTGCCCAGGAGCAGGACGAGAGTTTGGATGCGGGGGGTGCCGGGCCAGCGGCGGCTTCCGTACAGGAGGCCGGCGGCCACGCTGGCGACGGCGAACGCGGTCATGACGGGTCCGGCCAGGGCGGGAGAGGCTCCGACGTCCCTGAGGCGGGCGGGCAGGAGGACGTCCGCGGTGCCGATGAGGAACATGATCGATGCGGAGAGCAGGGCGGTGGGCCAGGCCAGCTTGAGCACTGCGCCGGTGCCCACCGATGCTTCCTGCGGGACGCTGGCTTGCCGGAGCTGGCCGGTGTGGGGGATGCGGTGGGCAAAAAATGCGGGGGCTGCGGAGAAGACGGCCATGACGAGGAGCGCGCTGGCGGCGGACAACTGTGCGTACAGCAGTGCGGCCAGGGGCGGTGCGATGGCCCAGACGCTTTGGCTGAGGGAGCTTTCCAAGCCCAGTGCGGCTGGGCGCAGGTGCTCGGGAGTGGTGGAGGAAAGTTGGGCGCGCATTCCGCCGGGCGCGCCGGAGGCGGCGGCGCCGGCGGTGAAGGTGAGGGCGAGGAGGACGGCCGCCGGAGCGTGGGAGGCGGTCAGGGCGAGTGTCGCGAAGGCGGCGGCCTCGACTCCGAGGGACAGGCGTAGCTGGCGGACGAAGGGTTTGGTGTCGAAGCTGCGCCCTATGACGGGGGCGCCTGCGGCTTCGCCCAGTGCGTGGGCGGCGGCGAGCATACCTCCCAGGGCGAAGGATCCGGTGGTGTAGCCGACGAAAACGAGGGCCAGGGGAGCCATCACTACGGGAGCACGTATCAGCATGGCTGCCAGGTACCAGGTCGTGTGGCCCGGAAGGGACAGGATGTCGCGGATGGACGGCTTCGGAGGGCCCCCGGCCAGCTGCTTACCAGTCATGAAAATAGACGGTAACAGCGGTCGCTGGTTTTGTTTACCGCCTATGGTGATGACATGGCGACAACGACGGCGGGGCCTGACGTGGAGGAGTTGCGCAGCTTCCTCAACAGCTGGCTGATCCCGAATGACACCCGCATCCCCACCGAGACGCTCCCGGAACTGGCTGCAAAGCCGTCTCTCTGGCAACGCTCCTTCGCACGGCTGCCCGCCCCGGAAAGCGGAAATGAGGTCGGTGAGCTGATGCGGCTGCGCGATGATCTGCGCGCGGACGTCGAAGAACGCGGCAGCGAGCGGCTCGACTCGTGGCTGCAGCGCCACCCGCAGACGGTGCGCATCGAGAACGAAAGGCTCGTCTACCGAGGGGCTCCGGGCACCATCCCTGAACTGCTCCGCTTGTCGGCTCAGTTGGTGGCCGAAGGGCGCTGGCGCAGGCTTCGCACGTGTCCGGACTGCCGCTGGGTCTTCTACGACCAGTCCCGCAACAACTCCCGCGCATGGTGCAGCATGTACGCTGGAGAAACTGGCCGGGCCTGCGGCAGCATCGCCAAGGTCAAGCGCATGCGGGCACGCAAGACCACCGCGGAGCAAACCGGTTGACACCGTGAACTCGGTCGTGCCGCCCCCGCCGCCATGCCGGTGCGTGGGACACCGGCATGGCGGCGGGGCGGATCAGCAGGTGGCGGCAAGAGCCTGCAGCCGCTGCTCAGCCTCCCGCGCTGCACTGACGCTTGTGCCGTACGTCAGGTACTGGACGGTTTCTGTATAGGGAACGTCGTC
Organism: Streptomyces sp. NPDC033221; assembly: GCF_055577005.1. Taxonomy (NCBI): domain Bacteria; kingdom Bacillati; phylum Actinomycetota; class Actinomycetes; order Kitasatosporales; family Streptomycetaceae; genus Streptomyces; species Streptomyces sp. NPDC033221. Next base: position 61,371 of record NZ_JBVIQN010000035.1, read on the forward strand.
GACCAGGAGCAGGGCACCGCTTGTGCCATCGCGCCCGTTAAGGTACTCGTTCCGTCCGACGCCCCACGCGAGCTTCTCGAATGAAGTCACCTGCAGATCATTGCGGGTCAGCAAGGTGTACCGCTGCAGATAGTCGGAGCCGAGCACCCGTTGTGCGGCGAAATGCATATGGGTGCACCCGCCGATTCGGGCATTGACCTCATTGAACATCAGCCTGCCGTCCTGTGTGAGGATGGAGTCGCAGTTGAGATAGCCGCGGTAGCCAGTCTGCTGCAGATACTCCGCCATCAACACTGACCACTTCAGCATGGTGTCCTGTGCCGCGGCGGGAAGAGCAATCGGTGGGACCGCAAAACCGTTCCAGGTTGGTTCCATGCGCATATCGCCGTAGTTCAGCACAGCCGGCCGACACGGCGCATCGGCTATCTGGACCTCGCTGTACAGCGTGCGGCTGTTGGGGTAGTAGACCTCGACGATGGTCTCGCTGGGGCGCAGGCCGACGGGGAAGTCGCGGATGCCGCTGACAGCGGGGAAGGACGATGCCAGGAGTGCCTCTATGCCCTTCGCCGAGATGTCACCGTCGACAACGTGGGTAGTGGAGGCACCGAGAGCAGGAACGGAGGAATCCTGGGTGAACAGCACGTTACCGTAACCGCTGGCGCTGAAGTCCTCCTTGACTATCACCGATCCGGTGTGTGGCAGGAGGTTCACCACAGCGCGAGCGATGGCCCCGCGGTTGCGACACACCTGTCCCGGCGCAACAGGGACGCCAAGACCAGTAGCCCAGATGCGGAAGAACGATTTGCTGTTGAACACGTCGCTGCCGCCCTGAGCAAAAAATGGCAGGCTCGCCTCTGGGAGGCCCAGCTCTCGGGCGAGTGCGGCGATGGAGCGATCGTAGATGTAGGGGGTAAGGGTCCAGCTCCTGTCGGTTACCTGACGCAGTCGGTCAATGGTCTCTGCTGACAGCAAGCTCTCCTGGTCTGCGAACCCCGAGTTCTTCTGGTCAGACTCCATGCTGAGAAACATCACAGACTCGAGGTCCAAGCCCAGGATTGAGGCCAGGTAGGTGCGGAACTCGGGCGTAAGGGGGCGATGGGTGAGCATGGCATCGCCGTTGTGGAGCAGCCATGCGGTGCGGGTGGAGATCGCGTGCTGCTTGTAGGCCCCCTCCGTGCCGAAGCTCGCCAGTGAGCAGCCGAACATATATTCCGATGTGACGTTGCCGACGACCAGTTGCGGCATCAGGGGTCCTTAGATTCGAAGGACCGACGCATGGGCGCCAGTCCCGGCGCGGTGGGCAATCCGGTTTTCTTTGGCTGCGTCAGGCCTTACGGGCAGTGAGCTTGGCGGCGAACCGGTCACGGTCGACGACGGCCCGGGTATGCACGCCGCGCAACACGGTGGCGTGTCGGTCGGTTGCTTCTACCGCGAAGGTCAGCCTCTTGCCGTCGACCTGTCTCAGGGTCGCGGTCAGCTTGACGATCTCACCGGTGGGGGTGGGAGCCAGGTGGGCGGAATCGTGAGCCAAACCCACGGTCAAGGCGGGGGCGGTGACAGCGGCCTCGATCACCTTCATGGCGGTGATCTCACTCAGCCACAGCAAGACTGGCGTAGACAGGACATCCAGCTCGTTGCCCCAGTTCTTGGCGGAGTCTTCAGGGGCAACCCTGTGCTCCAGGGTGGCGGAAGCCCCGATCAGCGGGGTGAGGTCAGGGGAGGTGGTGGACAAGCTGCTCCTCGGCACGAGAGGTGTAGTTAGCCGGCGCCTAGACGGCGGCCGCGTCGGACATGCGGCGCATTTGGTTGAATACGTTCTTGCGCTGCATCTCGGCGGTACCGCCGGCGATTACGGTGCCCAGGGCATCGCGGAGCGCCTGGGCGCAGGGCCCTTCCATGTAGCCAAGGTGCCCGTAGATGCGCAGCCCGGTCTCGGCGCCGAGCTTGAGTGTCTCGCCGGCGTGGTACTTGGCCACCGAGCACATAAGCGAAGCCTGGGGCAAATCCTGCATGAGTGCGTCCAAGGCACCGTAGGAGACCCAGCGCGTAGCTTCGATGGCGAACTTCGTATCAGTGATACGGCCTTGCACATACTGGTGGTCGGCAATCGGGACCTTGAACGCGTGCCGCTGCTTGGCATACTCCAAAACTTCGTCGAGCAGCGGGTCGAGATACGCCGCGGCCAATACCCCGTACAGCAGACGGTCGAGGGAGATCGTGTTGTAAATGGCGTCGATGCCGCCCCCGACGCCCCCGACGATATTCTTTGCGTCCACACGGACACCGTCCAAGGCGATCGGCCCGGTGGGGCTGGTGCGGTTGCCCATCATGTCCTCGGTCGGACCTTGACGGACCCCCTCGGCATGCAGGTCCACCATGAACAAGGTGATGTCTTGTGCTCCCATGGCAGGCACACGGCCCAGGACCAAAGCAACATCTGCGACCGGCCCGTTAGTGATGTGGTCCTTGTGCCCGCTGAGTATGTAGTGGTCACCGGCCTGAATTGCGGATGTCTTGATTCGCGTGACATCCGACCCACCGGTGGTCTCGGTAAGTGCGGTGGCACCGACCTCACCACTGAGCAGACGCGGCAGCCAGTAGGCCTTCTGCTCATCGGTGCCGTAGATCAGCAAGGAGCGGATCAGGCCGGCCTGGGCCAGCATGGAGAGACAGAACCCAAGATCGCGGCCGCCAGCAGCCACGCCCTCGAAAGCGGCGGTGAAATCCCACCACGTACCGCCCTGACCGCCCCATTCGGAAGGTACCGCCAAGCGCCAGATTCCGGCGTCGCTGAGCCCCCGCCAGGAATCCCTGTCCAGGACTCCTCCCTTCGCGCACTGAGCAGCCCGGGGTGCCACCGACTCTGCGGCGAGCTTCTTGTAGCGGCCGCGGAGCTCGGGGTCGGCAAAGTGATTAATCAACGCTAATCCTCGCTTGTGTCTGAGACGGGACGGGCGCGTAGCGCCAGGAGAGAAATACGGACGATGAGGTCCTTTAGCCTTCGGCGGCCAAAATCTCACGTGCGTCGGTGGCGGGAGCTCTGGGAGTGAGACGAGTTAGAGCGCGGTCCAGCCTGAGCGCGAGTTCGTCCAGTTCTTCGTCTGTAGCCGTCAGTGGCGGCGCGATCATGACGGACTCTAGTACTGGGGTGACCCCGGCGGGATAGATCAACAGGCCTTCCTGCCGGGCGATTTCCGTCAGGTCTAGGCTTATCCCGGGGAAGCGGTGCGGATCGGAATGCAGGCCCAGCGCGCGCTGCAAGCCCACTCCGCGTGCGTCCCTGACCAGTGGGTGCCGACAGCGCAGACCGTCCAGCAGCAGGCGCAAACGCTCACCTGCCCGTTCCGCTCGAGCAGGAATGTCATTGTCCTGCAGATAATCGACCACCGCCAACGCGGTGGCTGCCGCCAAAGGAGAACCGGACATCGTATGTCCGAACAGCAAGCTGTCCAACGGATGGTCGAGCGCCTGGGCCACCTTGTCCGACACCAACAGCGCAGCGACAGGCGCGAAACCGGCGGACATTCCCTTGCCTAGCACCATTAGGTCCGGCACGATGCCTGCATGGTCGCACCCGAACCAGCGACCAGTACGACCCAAGCCGGTCATGACCTCGTCCACCACGAGCAGGAACTGGTGGCGGTCCGCCAGCTCCCGCAGCCGCCTGAGCGTCTCAGGGGCGGCCGGCACCGCGCCGGAAGATGCCCCTCCAACCGGTTCGATCACTACCGCACCCAACTGGGACGGGCCAATCCGAGTGATGGCCTCCTCCCAGTCATCGACGTCAGCACGCAGGGCACCGTTCCCCGGGCGCACGCGGGCCACAGTGGCCTGGTTCGCCAGTAGAGCATTCAGATCGCGGCGCCGCAGCGGATGTCCTGAGGCGCCCAGCGCACCGGCAGTCATGCCGTGGTAGCTGGGTTCCTCTGTGAGAATGGTGCATTTGAAGGGACGGTACGCCCGGGCGTGGAACACTGTGGCTAGCCGCAGTGCCATCTCGATAGCTTCAGAACCCGAGTTGCAGTACTCGACCTGATTCAGGTCCCCGGGAGCAAGTCGAGTCAGACGGTCCGTCAATTCCATCTGTGGCTTTGAGCGAAACTGAGTGCGGTATGCAAAGCAGACTTGGCCGATCTGCTCGCGCATGCGCGACGTGATCTCCGGAACCGAATGGCCCAGATTCACATTAATGGCCCCTGAACAGCCGTCCAGGTATGCGTGCCCCTCCTGATCATAAACGAAAACGCCCGCAGCGTGGCTGACGATGGGCAGCATGAGGATGGTCCTTTTCCGGTGAGGTATCGTCACCAGCGAGCAAAGGTAAGATCTCAATGCAGGCTGGTGGAGGTTGGGATGTGTCGCCCTCAGGTTGGAGGTGGGCGTAAGCGAGATCTCAATACCAGGTGAGGACCATCGCCGCTGCGGTCATGCCGCCGCCCACAGCGGCGAGGAGGATACGGTCGCCTCGCTGTAGCGGCCGCTGCGCGTGCTCTTCTTTCAGCGTCAGCGGAATGGAGGCAGCAGCTGTATTGCCGTAGTACGGAGCAGTCAAGGCCAGCTTGGAATGTTCGATGCCGAGTTCGTCGGCTAGGCTGTATACCAATCGAGTGTTGCCTTGATGAAACACGACTCGATCAATCTCGTCAATCGTTAAGCACGCCTGCTGCAGAGCTGCATGCACGGCTTTCGGCACGAACTGCAAGCCCCAATCCCGCACAGAGCGCCCCTCCATCCGGAAGAGGTGCTCGCCGCCCTTCCTTCGCTCGGCTGTCAGCGGCCGACGCGTGCCGCCTGCCTCAACGCGAACGAATGACGTAGCCCGGCCATCAGCGAGCAGCGAGACGCCTTGGATCCCGTACCCGTCAGGGACAGGTCCCAGCAGGACGGCCCCCGCACCGTCGCCGAACAGACTGACCGTACGCCGGTCGCTGCGATCGATAATCGTCGAGAACTTGTCAGCCCCGACGACCAGCGCATGATCAGATTCGCCTCTGGTGGCCAGTAGTGCCTCGGCAACTGCCATGCCATACAGGAACCCTGAGCACACGGCGTTCACATCGAAGGCTGGCACTGTATGCAGTCCGAGCTGATCCTGAACGAACGTTGCGGTGGCCGGCTGGGGTTGGTCCGGCGTGGCCGTCGCCAGAATCACGACGCCCACACGTTCCCGCAAACCAGCATCCGCCAGCAAGGGGAGCGCAGCGCGAACGGCCATTTCAGAAGTGGTCAACTCGGCATCGCCATAGCGTCGTTGTGAGATGCCGGTGCGCGATTGAATCCACTCCTCACTCACCTCCGCCCAACGGCCGATCTGAGCATTATCGACGACTTGAGGCGGCACATATCCGCCCACAGAAGTGATACCGAAGGGCATGACCCTCCTCTGCGATTGCGAGCCGAACGGGGCACTATAGATTTACCACCGTTTGGCCAAGCTGGTAAACAGTAATGTGAGGTACATCACTAAAGCAATCGTTGCGGAATGAGGAGCGGAGGCACCTCAATAAGCCGGTGGCGCAAGCAAGTTCGTAGGTTCCGATGGGAATCGACCTGTACCTCACGCCAGGAAGTGAACGCATTCCGAATGGCAGGGGCCGCGCGGCGCCCCACCGGCCAGATCAACGTTTCTGCTCGGCCGGGGGACGCATGAAGCTCCACGGAAAGCAGCCTCCGACGTCATGCTGCGGCTGCGAAGGGCGTACCAGGCATACGAATTCACACTTGGTTGTGGGTAGCTTCCAGGGTGAAGCTGGGAAGGTTGAACGGCTCCAGGGTGAGTTGGCGGGTTACGTTGCCGATGTCTTCGGGGCGCTGCCGCGGTGGGTTCAGCGACGGTGGGGCGAGTAGCTTGGGACGACCAGCTCGTTGAAGACCCAGTGATGTTCGTCGGGGGACAGGCGGTGGTAGTCGACGCCCGGTGGTTCTTCGCTGACCTGGGCGATCCGGCGCACCGGTTCGGACGGGGCGAAGGCCCGCTCGATGCCCTGCGCCACCGCCAGGTGCCGCGCCCGGGAGATATGCTCGGGGTGCATCCGCTGCTGGACCCCGGCCATCGCCTGACGGAACATCTGGGTCTCGCGTGCGGTCCAGGGTTGTAACCGTTCCGCGGCCACCGCCGCCGCGGCCTCTTCGTCGCGTGCTGCGCCGTCGAGCTCTGTGCTGGCCAGTACTTCATGGTCCCGGCGGAAGACGGTGATACGGTCCGCCAGCCGCTCGGCCTCGACGACCTCCAGAGTGCTCACCAGGGCGCGGCTGCACAGGTCGTGGTTGCTGAAGGAGACATAGCGCCCCGCGCCGGCGGCTTCGACCTGGCCCAGGTAGCGCTCCGGCACGCTGACTGAGCGTTTGGTCCTGTCTCATTGCAGTCTGCGGGGGATTGGCGGATGTGCTGGCTCGGGACGGAAGAGTCCGGTGAGTCGATCGGTGTGGGATCCAGCGGCTGAGGACCGTCTCGTCCCGGAACCTCCCGTCTCCTTCTGCGACGGGGCAGTCCGCAGCCCTTCGCCCCCTCGCCAAGCCGACCGCCGCGCGGTACATCCAAGACATGACCCCGCGCGACGGGTACCCCAGCGACCTGTCCGACGACCGCTGGGCACTGATCGCCCCCGTGCTCACCGCCTGGCGGGCCCGGCGCCGCCGCGACGCCCTGGACATCGGCCGCCCGCCCGAGCACGACCTGCGGCGCATCATGGACGCGATCCTGTACGCGGACCGCACCGGCATCCCCTGGCGCTACCTGCCCCACGACTTCCCGCCCCACCAGACCGTCTACGGCTGCTTCGCCAAGTGGCAGCGGGACGGCGTCTTCGCCCAGCTGACCGGCCTGCTGCGGCGCCGGGTCCGCGAGGCCGAGGGCCGCGACGGCGAGCCGTCCGCGTGCGTGCTGGACTCCCAGACCATCAAGACCTCCGCCAATGTGCCGCTGGCCGGCCAGGGCACCGACGCCGGGAAACGGATCACCGGCCGCAAGCGCCACCTCGGCTGCGACACCCTCGGCCTGCTGCTGACCGTCCTGGTCACCGCCGCCAGCGTCTCCGACACCGCGGCCGGCGTGCAGCTGCTCTCCCGCATCGCCGCCGCCCACCCCCGCATCCGCAAGGCGTGGGTGGACGCCGGCTACCGCACCACCGCCATCGACCACGGCGCGGCGCTGGGCATCGACGTCGAGCCCGTCGCCCGCCCGCCGGGCCGCCGCGGCTTCGTGATCATTCCGCGGCGCTGGACCATCGAGCGCAGCATCGGCTGGCTCATGCACCACCGCAGGCTCGCCCGCGACTACGAAACCCACCCCCACCGCAGCGAAGCCCTGATCCAGCTCACGATGATCGACCTCATGACCCGCCGCCTCACCGGCGAAACCACCCCCACCTGGCGCGGAACCTGACCCCGCGGAACCAGACACCCGCTACAGGACCAAACGCTCAGTTAAGGGACGCTGCACAGGTGGAGGACCGCATCGCGGTGGAGGACGATGCCGCCGTGGGCTTGCATGTGTTCGGCGCCGGCCATGAAGCGGCGGTGGAAGGCGGCGGCTCGCTCGGGTGGCAGCCATTCGATGCCGACCGCCGCCACCTGGGCGTACAGCCGCTCCCACAAGGCGGATGGGCCGGGCACCGGTTGGGGGTTCTCGGCCAACCGCTGGGTGATCCCGGCGAAGCCGGCCTCGGTCAGCAAGGTGGTGGTGTCGCGAGGCGTCGCGGCCTTGTTGGCCTTGGGCGGCGCGGGCCAGAACTCCTCGGCCAGTTCGCGGAGCCAGTGCCAGCAGGCGCGGATCGGGCCCTGCTGCGACAGGGCGACGCGTCCGCCCGGTGCCAGCACCCGGTGGATCTCGCCCAGCACCCGGCCCGGGTCGTCGACGATGTCGAGCAGGTAGCCGGCGGTGGCCGTGTCGAAGGCGCCGTCTACGAAGCCGAGTTGGCGCGCGTCCATACGGCACACGGTGGCGCCCGGGACGTCCCGGGCCAGCCGCCGCACCATGGCGGGGGCCACGTCGACAGCGGTGACGACGCAGCCGCGGGCCAGGGCGGCACGAGTGACTGCGCCGCTGCCGGCTCCCACGTCCAGCACACGGGACGCCGGTGCCGGGTCCGCGAGGTCCACGAGCAGGCGGCCGAGATCGGCTGCCTGGACGACTGCCTCCTCGTACTGGTCCGCATGGTCTTCGAACCACTGCCAGGAACGTTCCCAGACCCCGGACCCGGGCCCAGTTCCGCGCCCGGAGTGCTCCGGGGACGTAGGGCTCTCGGCGCTCATGGGACGCGTTGCAGGACGGTGTAGCCGAGCTGGACGTCCGGATTGTCGTTGAGGACGGCCCCGTACAGCTCGGTCCACGAGTGGAAGCTGTTCCTCGGGACGGCCACCGTGCGTCCCCGGGCGATGGTCACCTGGGCGGGGAGCCCGAGGGCCGAGAGATATGTGGCCAGTGCGAAGGAGCGGGGCAGGCAGAGGCCGTTGGGAATCGTCGCGCGAAGGAGCAGCTGGGAGGTGAGGATTTCGCGTCGGGCCAGGCGTATCGCGGTGCCGGCCGGGAGGGCGGTCAGTGCTGCCGCTCCGGGGCCGGGCCGTAGGCGCTGGAGGTAGGGGTGTGCCGTCTTCCAGCCGTGCCAGCGATAGAGCAGCAGGGCACGGGCGGTACGCGCCATCGCATACGTCCGCAGGCGGACGCTCAACCGCGGCAGGGGGGCCGTTCCTTCGATGTCGGTGAGGAAGAATTCCCAGTCGGGTGCGGTGGTGGCCCGGCTCATGTGCGGTTTCCCTCCTCGCCGACCAGCAGCGTGCGCTCGCGGAGCTGCCTGGTGAGACGGGCGAACCCGGACTCCAGGGTTTCGGCGGTGGCGTCGATCTGTTCCCCCAGGTGGCGGACGACCTCGTCCAGGGTGTCCCGGCGCAGCGCCTCGCGGAGCATCAGGGTCGCGGTCGAGTTCAGGGTCAGGTAGACGCCTTCGCGGGTGTCGAGAATGACGCCGGCGTCGTCGGTGTCGTCGAACACTGCGTGCTCAGCCAGTCGCACGAGTGGCATCGGTGCTCCCCTTCACCGTGGCGGGCGCGCGCCGGGCGTCGCTGCGCAGGAACAGTTCGGTCATGGCGGCGTTGAGCAGCGGTTCGGCGTTGCGGCGCAGGAGCATCGGCTCGCTGAGCACCTCGGTGAGCCGCCGCGGATCGACGACGCCCATCCGTACGAGGTGGGAGTCCGGCCGCCCGATGAGGTCGGCGAACACCTCGCGGTGGGCCAGGACGTAGTTCTTGTGCGGCGAATCCAGCCAGAGCCGTCCGTAGCGGCGCCAGATCCGTTCGGGCAGGCGGGTGGAGAGGATCAGCCGCAGCACCGGCTTGGTGATCATCCGGCCCTGGTACGGGAGGAGCCGGTAGGCGTTGGGCATCCGCGCGGTCAGACGGCGCAGATCCTTGGTCCCGAGCGGGTTGCACAGTTGCAGCCCCCGGGGCCGCCAGACGGTGAGGTCCACGCAGTGTTCCCGAGCCGAGTAGGCGTCGTCGAACCGGTCGTCCGGAACCCCGGCGCGCGGGGTGAGGAAGTCGGTGGCGCGCGCGTTGTCGCCGGTCGGCAGGTAGTCGTCGAGCAGCGAGGAGGACGAGGCGATGCTGCGCAGGATGCGGCTGAGCTCCCAGCGCGAGCACAGCAGTCCGCGGCTCAGCGCGGCCTTCTCCCGCAGGCGCAGGTCTCCGTACAGGACGTCGTGGAGTCCGTAGCGCGTGGGGCCGAAGACCATGTCTCCGTCGCGGCCCCACGTCAGCAAGGTGATGCCGTCGTGCTGTATGCGGTCGGCGATCTGTTCCAGCCACCGGAAGGCCATGTTGTTGTACGGGTGCGGGAACTCCCAGCGCTCGGACAGGTAGCCGTCGCCGTGGTCCATCATGACGGGCACGAACGGCACGCCCAGGTGCTCGCAGACCTCGCGGGCGTAGCCGGACTCGTCGGCGAGGGGATCGTCGGTGGCCTGGTGGTAGGCGGTCACGTCGGCGCCGCACTCGACCAGGGCGGTGAGGACGGCGCTGGAGTCCAGTCCGCCGCTGAGCAGGATGCCGATGCGGCCGCAGCCGGCGTACGGGCGCACCGCCTCCAGGATCAGCTCGTAGGCCGTCCTGGCGTATTGCGCCAGCGGGGTGCGCCGGGGCAGGTCCAGGGGGACGATGGGGTCGTACTCCACCGTGGTCGTCGTGTCGCTGTCCATGATGACGACCTGGCCGGGCAGGACCGGCTGCATGTCGCGATAGACGAACACCATGTCGCCGCGGCAGCAGCGCCAGATGGTCTCCTGGTCGAACTCCCGCGGCCCGTCGAGCAGGTCGGACGGGTCGGTCGACCACCGCAGGAGCGGGCCGTCCCTGCGGTAGAGCAGTCCTTCGTTGCTGGTGGCGCTGCGGAAGAGGTACACCTTGCGCTCCGTCACCAGGCAGCCCGCCAGTTCGCCGGGGACGGCCGCCAAGTGCGCGTAACGGCCGGCTTTCAGGGCGCTCGCCGTGCGCTGCACCCATTCCCGCGTCACCGGGCCCGTGATCACTCCGGTCAGGAGCAGGCGCTCGTCGTCCGCGGGGGCGGGAACGCCGGGTGTGCCGGAAGCCCGCCACTGCACGGCGAGGCGGCTCGCCCCCGGACGGCTTGGCCGGTGCCCGAGGGGCACCTCGGCGCGGAAAAGACGCGTATCGGCGGTATCGAAGCGGACGTGCCCGTAGCAGCCCGTCCAGCCCCCCACCGGTACGCGTCCTGTGTCCTCCACCGCGGTTCCTTTCCGGTCATGGTGTCGGCTTTCGTCCATACCGTCAGCGGGACCGGCTGTCCGTCCCGAAACCCCCTCCCCCACAGCCCTTCCAAGACAGCCGTGGGGAAAGAGCAGGCGGGTTCTCAGACGAGCAGAGTGCGGTGGGTCGGGTTGTCGGGAAGGAGGATGCTGCCGTGGGCGGTCAACTCCTCGACGCTGCCGAGGTCCTCGACTTCAGGCTCGACATAGACGCGTTTCGCAGGCGTTTCCTGAGCGGTGTCGTACTTCATGGTCATCTCCCTGCTGCTTCGCCTTACAAGCAGTCCAGCAGCCTTACGGTCGTCCCCTCGGCAGGCCCCGGGAAGGGAGTATTCGGACGTGCCCCGGCGCACAACCCCGTACCGGTGCGTCAGGCGCCGACACGGCTGAGCGTTACTGAGGCTGCCTAGACGATCAGAGCGGTGCTCCATCGGAAGACTCACACGCAGACGGCATGCCTACGGGTCGGCGGGGATCATGGCTCAATCCATGCGCTGCCCGCTGCCCCAAGCACCTGCCGCACACTCGCCGACGGGGCGGGTCGCGGGCGCCTGGCTCAGCGTCCGCTCGCTGCGGGAGAACCGTCGCGGGCAGGTACGTGATGAAGGCCAAGGGGAGAATGTAGGTCAAAGGTGCGCGCATGACCGGGTCGACGGTGCGCAGCGGACAGTTGCCCACGTCGTTGAGTACGGAGTGGACGGCGATGCGCAGGCACTCGCTGCTCAGCACCTCGAAGACCAGTGCGAACGCGGCCGGCTGGGGCCACTTCCAGCTCACCTTAAAGAGCGTTTCGTCCCAGCAGGGGTGTTTGGTAACTCGGGCGCAGACGTTTGGTTCGGGTGATCCTGCGTGTGAAGATCGTGACGCGTGCGCAGCAAGGAAGCAGCTGCGCGCTTGGCCGCCCGAGCGGCGACGGAGGGGGATGGATGTTCGCGGGGAGTACGGCGCGACTGGTAGTGAGCAACGACGACGAGGTGCCGCTGGACCTGATGTTGGAGCCCTGGGGTGACGTTCATCGGATCTTGCCGAAGGAGATGTGCGTCGTTGTCACTCATTCCTCTGCGGAAGATGGATCTTGGCTCGGGACGCAGCTTGGGGACGAGCCGTTCCAGGTTGACCACCGGCGTGATTCGGTCACGGTGTGGGCCAACGGCCACTGCTTCCACCTCTATGACAGGAGGGGCAACGAAATAGACCCGTACATTTACGGGGGGTGCCCGGCCCGGAACCCGGCCGCCTGAAGCAGTGCTTGACCAAAACGCCCTCTGAGCTGGCTGACCGCCTCCGGCACGGCCAGCACCGCGACCTCGATACGGTGGCCGGCCGCCCGGTAGGCCGCGGCCGCGGCCGCGGCACGGAAGGCGTCCGCATCAGCCAGGGCGGTTTCCACCACGGCGTCCAGCCGGTGACGCCGTACGTACGCCTCCACCCCTCCTGCCACCGGCGGGTGTCCGTACGCACCGCGACTCCGGCGCGCCGGTCGTCAGCGGCCAGCAGCGCCGCGCAGGCCGGGTGCAGCGGCTTGTAGAGGTCACTTGCCGATGCGCACCGCGCCGCCGCGCTGGGCCAGCACCTTCTGGGCCAGATCGGCGACGGCTGTCTTGCCCGCGCCTGGCAAACCGGCGACGAAGACCACCACGGTCCGTTCCTGGACGATGGCGCCCTTCGTGCACACCGGCAGGATGACGGTCGTCAGGATGGTTTCGTGCTCCTCACCCGTCAGCACGGCTGCCACCAGGCCCAGTTCACGCAACGACCTCTCCCGTGACTCACTTTCCCTTCATACCTCAGTGGCTCAGGAGAAGTTATCGCATGCCTCTCACGTTCCGCCCCGGCGGCCTTCGGATCCGCGGCTGGGGCCCTTACCGGCAGGAGGTCAGGCCGGTCCTCTGCTGAATCACTGTTCAGGAGAGTCGTACTAAGCTCTGCAGGGGTCCGCAGCACCGATCCGACCCGCCTGACCGTGCTCCGCCCCCCGGGAGGACAAGCCCTGTGCCCACCCTCAGCATCCACTTCGACTCGTCTGTGCTCGCCCACCTGGCCAAGGCCACCGGCGACGAAACCGTGCACGTCACCCTCACCCTCGGCACCAACGAGGGCACGGGCGCGGCTGCCCCCGCCGTTCCGCACGGCCCGCTGGCAGGGCTGATGAAGGCACAGCTCCTTACAGCTGGCGCGGTCCTCACCTTCCGCCAGCGCCGTGCCGGCCGCACCGGACGCGCGGTCGTAACTCCCGACGGGGAACTCATCGTCGACGGCAAGCCCACCCCCTTCGCCTCGCCTTCGAAGGCCGCCGAAGCCGTCACTGGCAACGTCATCAACGGCTGGACCCTTTGGCACCTGGAAGACGGCCGCACCCTGGACGACCTGCGGCAGGAACTCGCCTGCCGCACCAATAAGTAGGAGCAACGCGACGCATGTCGGTCCGACAGGCAGTGCAGGAACTGGTCAAGTCCAAACTCCCGGCCGAGGACCACGCGCTGGAAGACATCGAAGGAGCAGAGCGTCTCCTCGAGAGCATCACCGCTCCGGTCTCCGACGAGGAGGCGCAGCAACTGGCCACGGCCTTCGGGCCCGACAGTTGCTACGGCCTGGCATGGAGCCTGCTCCACCTGATCGAATCAGCCCCGGGGGCTTCAACGGCGACCTACCAACAGGACACGGGAAACTCGTGGGTGCAGCGCTTGAATGCCCGCGTACAGGCTGCCCGGGACCTCCAGTAGCGCTGCCGGCCCTTCCAGCGGGTGGGGCGGGCACGGAGGCGGGTCGCGGGCGCCGATGGGCGGACGGCGAGGCGGCGCGCCTCGCCGACAGTGCGATTCACCGGCCGAGCGCGACGCCGCAGGGTATTCGGGTAAAGCCGTGACCACCGCCTGTGAATGTCGTTGAAGCTGGCACGACAGGGCCCGTGAAGACCAGGTGCGCAGGCGGGGCCGGCCGCGAAACCCAAGGTTCGTCGGCGACTGCCTGGGCGTGTTCGGCACCTGGTTCTGGCGGTATTTGATCGTACTGGTGGGTCGCGTGCGGTGTTTTCCGCCGTGGCCGGGCACACCCTGGAGATAACGCACGGTAGCGGTGGCGTGCCGCCCTGGAGTCGGCGTAGCGTCGCCGCAGAACGAAACCCCCGGGCGGCGGCCAACCAGCCCCGGGGGCTCCATCATCCTGTGCAGATCAAGGAGCGCTACAGCCATGCGTCCTGACCGTTATCCGAAGCCGCCTTCTGCGGGCCGCTTCCACAACGCCGAAGCTAGCATGCCGCAGCCAGGCGGCTTCGAAACGAAGGCGGCGAGTGTTTTTGCGGTCACCGGCACCGCCGCCGCGTTCCTGGCACTGCTGATTCTGCCCCTGATCCTCATTCACCAGTCTCCGCCCGCCGCGGCCGCCGCCGCGGCGCTCGCGGCCGCGACCGCCGCCAGCCGCGACCTTCGCGTGAGTTACCTGCGCATTCGCCCGGCCTGAGCCGCCCGCAGGTACCCGCGGCCCGCACCGCCGCGCCCGGCCCAGGCCTCGGGCCCGGCGCGGCACCGGTCGTCTCTTCATCCCGGAGCGACGGCGAAGCCTGTCTGTCAGGGGAGGTAAATCCGCCCCGTGCGCGGCCGATCCGCACGGCGGGCGGCGGTAAATCCCCTGCCGCATCCCCCGGAAGGGGCACCTGATGACCGCTGCTGACACCTGCCGCCAGTGCGGCAAGGGCCTCATTTACGCGGGCCGTGGCCGGCGTCGGCTGTACTGTTCGCGCGCCTGCCAGCGCCGCAAGCGCACCCCGGGCCGGGACGTCCGGACCGGGCCCGAACGCTATGAGGTGCTCCAGGCGGTGCACCGCATTACCGGCGCGCTGCTGGACGCCGAGTACACCGCCACGCACGATCTGGGGCAGTGCCTGTCCCGCTCCGCGCGGGCCCGCAAGCAGCTGGAGATCTACGACGCGCTGGCGGTCCTGCAGATGCGCGCCGAGGGTGCCAGCTGGGAGACCGTCGGCCAGGCCGCAGGCATCAGCGCTTCTACGGCCAGCCGCAAGTGGAGCCGCGCCTCCGTCGAAAGCAAGCTCCAGCGGTTCAAGTCCCTGGCCGCAGCCGACCCGCCGGAGAACGCCGGCCCGGCCGCGGTGCTGCCCCGTCAGCGGGGGGCTGACGGCGCGACCCCCGGCCGCCAGCCCCCCGGTGATGAGGAGGGCGGCGGGGGGCTCAGCAGCGTCCAGCAGTTCGCCAACGCCCTCTCCCACCTGCAGCGAGGCAGCACCAAGCCGGTCCGCGACATCGCTCAGAACGCCAGGATCTCGGCCTCCTACGTCTCCCGCGTGCTGTCCGGAGAACGCGTTCCCTCATGGTCCGTGGCCCGCCGTATCACCCTGGCCTGCGACGGCGACCCCGCCGCCATCCGCACCCTGTGGCGCGCCGCACGCGGCGTGACGCCGTCCGCCAAGATCGCCTCCGAAGACGCAGTCGGCGCCCTGCACGCCGCCCTGCGCGGCCTGCACCTGTCCGCCGGCCGGCCCGACCCCTACCTCCTGCACACCCAGTGCCAGGGCTCCCTGACCGAAGGTCAGATCACCGATGTCTTCCACGGCCAGTACCTGCCCGACTGGCCCGCGCTCGGCCGCCTCGTCCTGGCCCTCGACGGCCGGCCCGACACCCTGCGCCCCCTGTGGAACGCAGCCCACCCCACGCCCCCTTCACTCGCACCCGCCCGCAACCGCCGCCTCGTCGGCCTGCCCGCCAGCGCCTTCGGATAACCATCCAGGCCACCGGCCGCACTCGCTCGTCCCCGGGGAGACGACATGCCCGCCAACCCACGCGCCACCCAACCGCCCACCAACGTGCCCGTCAGCATTCGCCTGCCGCTGGACTTCCTCGCCTTCTGCCAACTGCGCCACACCGCCTACCACCGCCATGCCCTACTGCGCCTGGGTGAGCAGAGTGCAGCCGAGCGCGCCGTTGAGGACGCCCTGGGCACCCTGGCCACCAACTGGCGCCGCGTCCTCAGCAGCCGGCACCCGGCCCGCCACGCCTGGCAGACCCTCGCAGCGAGCATCGACATCCAGGCCCGCCGCCAGACCAACGCCCCGCCCACCGCGGCCCGCACCCTGTACACCCTGCTGCCCGCCCGCCAGGCCGACGCCCTCCTCCTGCACCTGCAGCACCTGCCCCCGCACCAGGCCGCGGACCTGACCGGACTCGATCCGGCCGTCCTCGCCTACCACCTGGGCGCTGCCCAGCACACCCTCGATGCCCGCATGCCCGGCACCAGGCCGTCGAGGCGCTGATGGACAGTTACGGGCCGCTGGATGAGGAGGATCTGCGTGATCACTACCGTGAGCAGGTCGAGGAGATCGTGGCGGTCAAGCTGGAAGACCGTGCCCCAGGGTGCCAGCGACGTCCGGCTCCAGGAGATCGCGGCCGAAGCGCTCAAGGAGGTGTACTTCCAGGACGGCGGCCGCTGCGCCGGCTCCCTGGAGGAGGCCCGGTTCACGGACATTGAGCACCTCGAGTTCGACCTGTAGCAGCCGTACCCGTTCACGCATCCTCGCGGCGTGCAGCGTTTCCACCCGGGTGAGCGCCTTCGCGGTGGCGGCCTGCTTCATCGCGCTGCCGGCGAACTCCAGCAACAGCTCCACCGTCGCGTGGCTCTTGGCAGTGCCGCAGCTCGGCCTCGGCCAGCAGCTCCGGTTCGCTGGCTAGGCCATCTCAGGTCGACCAACCGTTGCTGGGCCCACCACTGGCGCCGTCGGCGCCACCAGCCGCCGCCCGGCCGGTTCTGGGCCCGTACCTTGCGGATCTGCCCCACGAAGGCCCGGACCTGCGTCTCCTGCCCGGGCGTCCACTCCAGTCCAGTGCCCTCATGGAGCGTCCGTACGGCCTCCTGGACGGTCTCCACGGGTCCCTTCCCGTCCCTCATGCGATGCCCTGTCCCGGCCGGTCATGTCCGGGACGGGGTTCCGTTCTTCCCGTGCGGCCCGTACGCCTATTCCGGTTCGGCGTCGTCCGGTGGGCCGTTGATCGTCGGCGGATGGCCTTGGGGAGCTGAGGGGAGGCGACGACGGGAATGAAGAACCGTCCGAATCTCCTGGTATGCCACTTTATGTCGGAAAACCGGTCATGACCAAGCTAGTTACTCCTGTCTTTTCCCCTTGACGGGAGCCCGGTTGACTGCGGATCAGCGCGACCGCCGCGCTACTCGTTCCGGGAGGCATCCATGCTCGCTGATCCGTCTGCTGTCCGCGACACCTGCGGGGCAACGTCGTGGCGTCGGCACCCCTGCGTCATCGTCATCGTTGTGGCCCTGCTGCTGACCGCCCTCAACCACGTCGTGCCCGTCCAGGAGGTTCTTCCCGCTGCTGTAGGGCTGCTTCCTGTGCTGCAGGACTGCCGCGTCCGGCGCGCCACGCCCCGGCCGGGGGAGGCACGGCGGTGACGGGAGCGATCAGGCGTCAGATGGGTTCGCCCCGTAGGCGGGGCACTGATCCTGCACGGCTGAACACCGCCGTGCACGACCCGGAGTTCGGCCTCCTGCTGAACAGCGATCAGGTCGCCCGGCTCATGACCCTGACCAGGGATTCTTTGCACAGTGCGGTCAGCTCAGGGCGGTTCCCTCCGCACGACCGGAAGATCGGCGGCCTCGTCTACTGGGCCAAGAGCACGGTCGACCGCATCGTTGACGAGCGTTCACAACGCCTTGAGGAAGTCGAACTCCGTGTGGGCGGCCATCCGCTACCGCGGGAATCCGACGCCTTGCCGATGCCGCCCGCCGATGGTGACGAGGTCTTCGGGGACGCCTCGCTGCGCACCGTGCTCGCCCCGGACCACCGGACGGCGGAAGAGGACCCGCAGGCCCAGCCGGCGGACAACGACGTCGTCACGGGATGAGCCCGTCGCGCAGTGCTGCGAGGGGGCCGCCGTGCGAAAGGGCGGAGAGCCGCACGCCACTGCCCAGGAACTGATGGCGGAGCAGGCGACCGTCGGCCCTGCAGCACGGCAAAACCCTCGACACCTTGGTGCGCGCGGTGCAGGCGGTACTTCGGGGACTGTGATGCGTCGGGGGAGGACATCGAGCGCGACTTCGTCGCCCGTACCGGCTGCTGGTCCACGGTCGAACGCGTCGCCCTCACCTACGGGCAGGTTCTCGCCTACGACCTGTCCCCGGCGGAGGGCAAACGCGGCGATCCGCCTGGCCGGCCTTCGCCCGCCGCCACGGCCTCGATGCCGCCCCGCCCGGTGCAGTGGGAGGTCGAAGCCCTGGACCCGGACGAACTGCAGCGCCTGGTCCTCGCCGCCGTCGCCCCGCACGTCGACCGCACGGCCCTGGCCCGCCAGATCGCGCGGGAAGAGGAACAGCGGCGCGCCCTGCAGCGCTTCGCCCGCAGCTGGCCGGACGGCTTCCGCGCCTCTGCCGAGCCGGCGGAGGATGCTGCGGTCGACGAGCCCACCGTGACCTCTCCGGCCGCGCAGGATCCCGCTGCGGTGGAGCGGTTCTGGACGGCGGAGCTGATGCGGGAGGCTGAGCCCTTGCCGATGCCGGACTATGACGAGGACGACGAAGCGAGCGGTCCGGAGGCGTAGGCGGGCCGGGCTGGCGTCGGCACCGGCATCTGGCCGCCGCCGGCCCGGGCCCGCCGTGCTCGTTCGTCTTGCCGGGGAACGAAGCGCGCTGATCCTGCCCTAGTGACCGAGTCGACCTGCGTGGGTGTCCGTGCGGGGTGGGCTGGGTGGTCGTCCTAGGGTCGGGTTGTGGAGAAGTACGGCGAGTCGGCGGCGCACTGGGGCGACGGGCCCTTGGTGGAGGTGGCGTTGCCGGACGGGCAGACGGTCCGGGCCGTGGTCACCCGTCGATGGCGCGACCGGTCCGGCACCTGGTGGTACGAGTGCGAGCTCACACTGCCCGGCCGTGTGGACGCTCCGCGCGGTCCCATCCAGCAGCCACACGTCGTGACTTTCATCGCTCCGTACGGCATCGTGCAGCCCATCGAGGGCCAGAACTACACCATCCTTGATCCTCCGCCGCCGGAGAAGCGCACCCGCTGGCGTGTCGACCTGACGCGGGACGGACGGCGCCTGGTGCACCGCCTAGACTGCGCCGCGGGGTCCGAAGGCGGCCGCCTGGCCACCGACGCCGACGCCCTCCGGCTCCTGGCCCAGGGCCCGGAGGTGGCCACCACATGTGTGATCTGCCGCCCGGAGGCGGTGCTGCGTAAGCTGCCTCCTCCCGCGGACGCTGATACGCCCTGAGCCGGAGAAGCAGACCGTCGTGGGCAGGCTCTCTCGAACTCCGGTGGCAGAGTGCCCCCTCGACGGCCACCGTTCCGCACGACAAGCGGGCTGTCGAGCAAGCAGGACTTGCGCACCATCTTGCAGCCGCTGACCCGGCCGATCTCCTTGACCAGCCAGTACTGGCGGTGACAGCGCAGGGCTGCGTACCGCTACTCCGGCAGGGCTCGATGGATGGTGTCGTGCAGGGAGCGCATGGCGTCGGCTGGGAGAGCGAAGACGTTCGCGATCTCTTCCAGATCCTTCGATATCTCCCGCAAATGGGCATCGGGCGGACCGGCGCGAAGGAAGCTGGCCAACGTCTGCTGGGCTTTCGCCCAGTTCTGGCGGGTGCACTGGATGAGGAACAGACCGCCCAGTTCATCCCTACGGTTGAGGGAGCCGCCGGTTGCGGCAACGCTTTGCAGTTCCTCGGCGCGGCCCAACTCGGACTCCCAGCCAGGCTGCGCCAGCAGGCGCCGCACCATCGCCAACTCGAAAGGGCCCCAAGCATCGCAGGGGTCCAGTTCCATGCCCGCCGCCAGCTCGCTGAGGGCGGCCTCGTAACGGCCCATGAGCCGGTAGAGCCTGCCGCGGTGGATGTGGGCCCAGGGGGTGTCGGGGGCGAGTTCGATGGCGCGGGTGAGGTCGGTGAGGGCGTCGTCGTAGCGGCCCATCGCTTCATATGTGCCGCCGCGCCGGGTGTAGGCCCAGGCGTCGTCGGGGTCGAGTTCGATGGCGCGGGTGTAGTCGGTGAGGGCGTCGTCGCAGCGGCCCGTCATCTGAAAGGTGCGGCCGCGCTGGGCGTGAGCCCGGGCATAGCTGGGCTTGAGTTCGATGGCGCGGGTGTAGTCGGTGAGGGCTTCGTCGTAGCGGCCCATCGACCAGTAGGTGATGCCGCGCTGGATGCGGATCCAGGCGTTGTCGGGGTTGAGTTCGATGGCGCGGGTGTAGTCGATGAGGGCTTCGTCGCAGCGGCCCATCAACTCATAAGTAAAGCCGCGCTGGGTGTGGGCCCAGGGGTTGTCGGGGTTGAGTTCGATGGCGCGGGTGTGGTCGGTGAGGGCGTCGTCGTAGCGGTCCATCGCTTCATACGTGTCGCCGCGTTGGATGTGGGTCCAGGGGTTGTCGGGGTTGAGTTCGATGGCGCGGGTGAGGTCGGTGAGGGCGTCGTCGCAGCGGCCCGTCATCTGAAAGGTGCGGCCGCGCTGGGCGTGAGCCCGGGCATAGCTGGGCTTGAGTTCGATGGCGCG
>NZ_JBVIQN010000035.1:81719-99922 GCF_055577005.1 Streptomyces sp. NPDC033221
GGGTGTAGTCGGCGAGGGCTTCGTCATGGCGTCGTGTAAGGAAATACGTGTTGCCCCGGCCTTCATAGGCACTGCCCAGGCGCGGGGCGAGGTCTAGCGCGGCTGTGTAATCGGCCAGCGCAGCCTCCATGTCCCCAGCAGCACGTCGTTCGCGGCCGCGCAGGGCATAGGCCAAGGCACGACCGTCCGGGCTGAGCCCGGCACTGATGAGTATGCGGGTGAGCATGCTGACGATGCTGTTGGGTTCAGCTTCCAGGGCGGCCACGAAGTCCCGGCCCCACCGGCCCAGGGCGGGAGCATCAGTGTCGTGGCCGGCTTGCTGCAGGATCTGGGCCCAGCGGCGCAGCGTCGCGGTGCTGTGGGTGTAAGCGTGCAGGGTTTCGGTGAGGGCAGCGGGCAAGGCCCGGTGCGGATGTGCGCACAACCGGTGATAGATCTCGCGCAGCCGGTATTCACGCCATTGCTGGCTGTCCCACCACTGCTCCGGCACACGGTCGTCCCCCTCTTCCTCGTGCTGGCGTCGCTGGGCGTAGGCGCCGGCCAGGAGGGTGTGCTGCTGCTGCCATTGCCGGGGGGACTGCGTGCGTTGCAGGCGGAGCATGGTGTCGCGTACGACGTCGTGGTAGCGGCAGCGGCCGGATAGGTCGGTGACGAACGGCCGGCCGCGCAGCCAGCCGAAAATATCTGCCCCGTCTTCCTCACCCGTGAGCAGTCGGCAGATGTCTTCGTCCAGTTCCAGCGGCAGCGCGCACGCCAAGGCCGCGGCACGGCGGGCCGAGTCGTTCTCCCAGCGCAGGAACCGTTCGACGGCTGTGCCGCTGGGGTCTCCGACATCTTCGGCGGTGGCCGGGCGGGCCTCGGCCAGCAGGTGCACCAGCACCGGCAGCCGCCCGGACAGCCGCAGGATCACCTCGATGACCTGATCATCACGAATCTCCCGGGCGGCCAGGAGCTGGCGTGCTTCGGCCTCGGTGAAGATCTCAAGTTCCAGTTCGTGCACCTGGTCCAGGTGGTCGCTCCAGATGGTGGAGGACAGGCGGCTTTGTCCGGCCGCGACGACCATCACGCCGACAGGCAGTTCCCCGTACCGCGCCTCGATGAGGACATCCCGCAGCCACACGTCCAGGAACGCGCCGGTGTACTCGTAGGTGTCGAAGAACAGCACCACCCGCCCTGCCCGCTGAGCCGCCTCTTCGACGGCCCGCACGAACAGCGGCGTCAGCACCTGAAGCGGAGAGAGCACCATTTGGGCGTCGTCGCGGTTACGGAAGCGGGCCGCGAACGCCGCCCGGACCCGGTCGGCGCCGAGCGCCACCTGAGCGGGGTCCACCGCCCCGACGAACGGCCCCGCGCCCGGCATCATGCCCAATCCCGCCAGCCCGACCTGCGAGACCACCATGCTCCCCGGCGACGGCCCAGGTTCCGGCGGCTCACCGCTGCTGGCCCCCTGCGGCGCACCGTCGCCCTGCGGGACCGCGGTTGCGGCTTCGGCCTCATGGCACCGTTGCCGGTAGGCACTCAGCGCCTTGCCGAACTCCTTCGTCCCGTGCCCCTGCCGCGCCAACTGACCGGTGATGGCCTCCATCACCTCCACGGCGTCGGCGACCGCATCGCCCACGTACGCCGTGGCCGCACCGTGCTCGCTGGCGATCGCCTCCCACCGCCGCACCAGCGTCGTCTTGCCCACACCCCCCGGCCCGCGCACATGAAAGAAGAAGTCCGCCGCCTCATCCTCCGGCGAGCACTCCAGACTCTCCCGGAAGACCGACAACTCGCTGCGTCGGCCCACAAACCCGTCACGCCGCCGACGCCGGATCAAATCCCGCCGCGAAACCATGCCTGCTCCCCTCCCTGCGGCCCCCACCGTCATGATTGCCGGTCGCGAGGTGCCAGGAAAAGTGCCGGTGCGCACCGGGCGCGGAGTGCACCGCGTGCGCCAGCACCAGGCGCTCGTCGCGCATCGCCTCCAGGGCGCCAGCGGTGTCCGGGCGGTCGGGGGGGCGGGGATGACGTTCACCGTGAACCGGAGGAGGCTGCGGGCGATGCCTGGCGTCGCCGTGGTGGGGGAGTCCCGTGCCCAGTCCCGCAGCGCGGACAGCACTACGCCCCCGACCTCGTCCAGCGTGAAGGAGTCCGCGCACGGGGCGGCCTCCGCGTTCACGGCCGTGGCGGGCCAGATGATGTCCTCGGCCAGCCGCAGCAGGACGAATGCCAGCTCCGGATCTGCTTCCGCCCGTCCGGCGACCGCGGCGCCGCTACCGGTCTGCAGCGCCAGGGGGTAGTCGAAGCCCCGCTCCACCTGCTCGGGCGTCAGCGGTGTGTGGGACGGGAGCAGGTACGGCATCACGCTCTCGTTGCGATGGCCGCAGTGCGACTCACGGCGTCGTTCCTGCATGCTCGGTTGGCTGGCCTGTGGACAGAGGACGGAGAGCGGAGAACTTTCCCTCCCCAAGCGGATGCGGCGAATCGATTCGTGAACTGGGCAAGCGTCCGGTGGACGGAGCGGCCTGCCCAAGGAGCCCTGCTCGCGCTTTCTTGGGCCGGCGACCGGTGGCCGAGGAGCCGATACTCGGTACCGCTGTGTCAGCGTGGCCTCGTACGCTCGGCGCTCATGAGTACGCGGGACTTCGACGGCACCTACCTGATACCTCTGTTCGAACTGGTGGAGAAGCTGCGAGGAGACGGTGCCTATCAGCCGCTGCCCGCCCCGGCCCCGTCCAGCAGCCTGGCCGCTGATGAGGCGCCGCTCGGTCCGTGGCCCGCCTCCCACTTGATCCGCACTTCCTACGGCGCTGGCCTGGCCCATGCCGATGCCTTGCGGCGTCTGGCTGTGGCCGGGGAGATGGATGCCACCAGTCCGTGGACGTTGATGCGCGGCGGGCTGGAGAACTTCGCGACCGGCATCTGGCTGCTCGACGGGTCCGGCCGTCCGGAACGCCGCCGGCGTGCGCTGTCGCTGTGGGCGGAAGACATGCGCAACCGGGCCCAGCACGAACAGGACACCGGTCACGCACCCGGCCCCGAGGGCAAGACCGGGCTCGAGCGCCGCCAGGAGATCCGCGCACTCGCCGAGGCCCTCGGCCTGCCCCCTCTCGTCGCGCCGAAGACCCACGTCATCCTGGAGCAGGCCGCTCCCGCCGCGGGCTTGGACCCGGTCGCGGTCCGCGCCTCATGGCGGGCTGCCTCCGGATTCGCGCACGGCCGCTTCTGGCCCTACCTGCGCGCATCCCAGCCGCGTGCCGCCATGGAGACCGGCGACGGATACCTGGTGGCCATGGTGGTCGACGAAAGCCAGCATGGCCCGCTCGCCCGTTACTGCCACACCATGCTGTGTCACCTCCGCGACCGCTACCTCGCCCGCGCGGCCATCTACTGAGCCTTGGGGGACCGCGGTCTGCACGCAGCACGAGCGCGAGCGCCGGGGACGGATGGCGAGTGCAAGCCTTCCCGGAACCAGGCGTGCCGGAGACGGTGGGGGCATGGCCAAGGATTCGAGGGAGCTGTACTGCGCGACCTGCCGGTCGCGGGAGCAGCACGTCGCGTTGGACAGCCGGGAGCAGCGGCGGTGGCTGCGGGAGGTGACGGGGCGAGTGCCGGACGGGTTCTGGATGTGTACACGGCCCAAGTGCCGCAATGTCCGTACCTACTGGGAGGATGAGCCGTTCGACCAGCCGCTGCGGATGCCATGAGGTAACCGCACAGCCCGGCGAGAACCTGGCGTTGGCAGGCCGTTCCGGCAGCAGGCGGTCACACCGAAGCCACCGTCTTGGCCCTGGCCAGGGCGGCGAGCCGGGAGCGTCGGCCTTTTGCCGACGTTGCGTATCTGCTCCCAGTCGGCCTCGGGGTGGGTGGCGACGAGCGTGTCGACGGCGGCGGTGGAGAGCAGAACGTTGACGGCTTCGGTCCGGGAGGCACCGAGGCGATGGTCTCCGCGCACCGAATCCAGTCGAGGCGGACCATTCAGACGAAGTCGGCATGCCTTCCGGGATGCAGGCGTACGGAGGGCGGCGGCAACCAGTACCGCCAGGTCCTTATGTCGGTAGGCCTCGGCGGCTTTGGCTGGTGGGGAGCAGATAGCTCTCCGGGTTCGCGCGCAGGTCGGTGCGCATCCCCGGTCGATGCACCGCCGTACGACAAACGACGACACGGCCGGCTTCTCGACGACTGTGTTTGGGGCTGAGGGCGCCTCCGCCGCGAAGCGGGTGGGCGTGTGCTTGTCGGATGAGTTTCCCGGCGTGTCGCGGGGTGCATGAGGGCAAGCGCCGCACAGCCTCTCATGATCATGGTGTGGAGTGTGCTGGACGTCCGGGATTGGAGACCGTCCCCGGCGGGCGTTGCAGAGGGGCGTGCGGTCAATGTGCCGGGCTGGCGGGCGATTGGGGTGATGCTTTTAGCCGCCTGGTCGATGGGGTGCCGGTGGCCTTGGTGCGGCCCGGTGACACAGAGCGGCCGTCCTGGGCCGTCTACCAGCATGAGTGTTATCTCGGCACCCTGCACTCTCGTCCCGACGGCGACGGTCTGTGGCACGTGCAGTGTGCAAATGAACAGCGCGGAAGCCTCGATGATGCGGTCAGAGTGCTGCGCAGGCCGCCCGTGTGGCTTCACCAGCGGCAGCAGGTGGCTCGCTGGGCAGGTGCCGTGCTGGCCGATCCGGCATTGTTGGTGATCGACATCCAGACCGCCGGTCTGGGCGATCAGGCATGGGCGGTGCAGATCGCGGCGATAGACGGCGGAGGCCGTACTGTGGTCAACCAGTTGCTTGACCCACGTCGGCCGATCACAGCGGCGGCCAGTGCGCTGCACGGCATCACCCGCGCCGACGTAGCACACGCCCCCTGTTTCGCCGACGTGCTTCCGCACCTGACCGGTGTCCTGGACGGGAGGCGGTGCGTCGCCTACAACGTCAGCTTCGACCGCGGCGTACTGACCAGAGAGGTGCTGCGCCACCACGCCACTGCCCCGTTGAAAGAAACCTGGCTGGACCGGGTTCGCTGGGAGGATGCGATGGGCCCGGTCGCGGTGGCCGAGGGACTGTGGTCGGTTGACCGTTGCCAGTACCGACGCCAGCGCTTGGGCGGCCGCTACGACGCGGTGGACAAATGCCGGGCGCTACTGCGGCGGCTGCACCACCTCGCCCGGACGTGACCATACCCGGCCGGTGCTGTCGTCCAAGGAGGAGAAGAGCGGTATCCCTGTGTGGCGGGGGCGGAACATCCTTCGCTGGAGTGCTGCCGGTGCTCAGACTTGCCTGGCGGTCGCTGGGTCGACGCAGACCGGTGTGCTGACGGGCGGGGAGCCGCGCAGGAGATCGGAGAGGAGTTCCTCGATCAGAGCTTCCTCATAGGCGGGTCGGCCGGATTCGCGTATGGCGGCGGCGAGGGCGGGATCCCACGGGGTGTCGCCGAGGCGTTCGAGGTTCAGGGGCTCCGGTTCGAAGGGCGTCGGGTGCAGGCTGGCGGTGTAATCGGCGGCTGTCATACGCCACACTTCGGCTTCGGGAACGGTGGCGAGGACGGCGCGTACGAGAGCCAGGCCGGCGCCATCGAAGTCGGCGCGCACGGCCAGGCGCCACCCTGTTGCCACCAGGCGCGCAACGGCGTCCAGTTCGGCACGCGACGGCGTTCCCACCGTGCACAGCAGCCGCACCACGCCCGGAACGCCGTCCCGGGCCGCGGCGGCGACCGAGGGGTTCTCGGTCAGGAAGACCCACCGGTCCTCGCTGCGCCGGGGCGCGGGCCAGACGGCGCGGTCCAGCACCCACGGGACCAGGACAGCAGGCTGGCCCGCAGGAATGTGCCAGTCTGCGGGGTGGATACCCAGGCTCAGCAGTCCGCCGGTGAGGGTGTCGAGGTCGACACCGAGCCGGCCCCAGGCATCCCGGGCCGATACACCGTCACCGGCTTCGGCCCGGGAGGTGGCGGCTTCGGCCAGGACGAGCGCCGCCAGCTCGGTGCTGGCGTCCAGAGCGTGGGGGTTGCCGGTG
Organism: Streptomyces sp. NPDC033221; assembly: GCF_055577005.1. Classification (NCBI taxonomy): domain Bacteria; kingdom Bacillati; phylum Actinomycetota; class Actinomycetes; order Kitasatosporales; family Streptomycetaceae; genus Streptomyces; species Streptomyces sp. NPDC033221. The sequence continues at coordinate 87,703 of NZ_JBVIQN010000035.1, forward strand.
GCCGTTTCGGCCAGGCGGCGCCGGTCGGCGCGTCCCGAGGCGGGCAGACGGCGCAGAACGGCGAAAGCGGCGGTCAGCAGACGGTCCGGGCTGGGGTGCTGCAGGAGACGGGCCAGGCTGCCGCGGCGGCGCAGGCTGTCCCAGCCGGCGTCGTCCGGCCGCAGCGGCGCGGTGGGAGGCAGGGCACGTGCCAGGCGGCTGCGCAGGTGCTGCAGGGTGGCCAGGCGGGCGGTGAGCCGCGCCTTGTCGGCGGCGCGGTCGGCCAGAGGCCTGCCGAGCGCGTGGGCGGCGACCGCACCCGGCGTCAAGTGCGCTCCGCGACGCTGCAGAGCCTGAGTGAGCCGTTGCAGGTCGATGCGCCGGGTGCGGCCGGCGGGCAGCGGACGCGGAGCCAGCAGGCCGATCACGGCGGCGCGCTGTGCGGGTGAGTCCGGGGCAGTGATCGTGATCGTGCGGCTGTCCATGGCGGCGTCTCCGCGCCGGTCGGCCTGCCGGGCGACCTGCTCCCACAGCCATCGCACGTCGGATGAGAGCAGGGCGCTCAGGTCGGCACTGCGGCATGCCCCGTTGTGGCAGAGCCGCTCGGGGCAGTCGGCCTGGCCGCTGGCAGGGGTGCTCATGTGCCGGCCGGGGCCGTAACGGGGTGGCCGGTGGCGTGCTGAAGCAGGGGGCTGTAGACGCGCAAGGGGAAGGAGATGACGGTGTCGTCGGGGCCTTCCTCGAGTTCGAAGATGTCGATGCCGTCCCAGGCGCCGGGCGAGCCGTCCCAGTTGTGGCTGGTGCTCATCAGGTCCAGATCGAGACTGGCGAGGTAGGCGGCGATGCCGTCTCTGCCGTGGTCGTCGACGTCGCCGGGGACTTCGTCCAGGGCACACAGGCGCGCCGCGTGCGAAGGCAGGTCGCGGTACTCGGCGGCCAGCGCGGCGAGCATGGGAGCGAGGACGATCAGACGGCTCTCGCCTTTGGAGACGGTCACACCGCGGGCGCCCCAGCGTTCTTGCCGCGTCGCCCCGGGCCGGGTGATCATGTACTTGACGGTGACCCAGTTGCGGATGTCGATGGCTTCGGCCAGCCGGTCGGCCCGGCCGGAGCCGGGGCCGGCAGCGTCGGCACGCGTCTCTTCGTCGAGCCGCATCACCGCCAGGAGTTCCTGCCCGATACGGCGCTGCTCCTCCGGCGTGCGCTCGGCCTCCCCGATCTCGCACGTCAGATGGTGGATGGCGGCGAGGGAGGGGGGCAGGTCCCTGCGCAGGGCAAGGTCGATCTGTACGCCGACTCCGGAGGAGGCAGCGGTCAGCTCCATCTGGGCGTTGACTTCTCCGGCCCAGTCCTGCAGGTCGACCCAGGCGGTGCTGATGGCCGCGGGAAGCCGTCCGAGGACAAAATTCTCCAGGGCGTTCTCGTCCGCCGCGCTGTAGGCCTGCTGCGCCTCTGCCCGGTGTGTCGCCGCCGTCCGGGCGGCTGCATGTGGGGACATGCGCCGTCCGGCCAGGGACAGCTGGTGGCTGGGCATTCTCTCCGGTGCCGGACCGTGCCCGAGGTGCCAGTCCTTCTCCGGCGCGGCGGTCAGGTGAAGACGCAGAGCATCGGCGCACTCGTCAAGGCCTGCCGTAGGCTGCGGGACGGCCAGCAGGCGGGCACGCAGCTCCATGAGCCAGGTCCCCTCCTCGTCGTGATCCCCTGTGCCGTTCCGCTCCGTCCAGGCGAGGGCTTCGGCGAGACCGCCGAGTGTCAAGTACCGGCGCACCGTCTCCACGGACGCCTCGGCCCGGGGTCGGCTTTCCTGCAGGCGTCGTGCGGCCTCCGTCTGCGCCTGCTGTGCCGCAGCCGCAACGGAGGTGGCCTTTTCCAGTTCCCTGCGGGCCTCTCTCAGGCGCTGCTGCACCTGCGTGTGCACCTGCTGGGCTGCGGTCGCCTCCTGTACCAGGGCGAGTTCGTCCATACCGCTGCGCTGTTGGCATGCCTCCAGCGTGGCCCGCGCATCGCTGAGCCGTCCGAAACTCTCCAAAACGGTACGCGTGCTGAGCTCGGCACGGCGGCGTGCGTCAACGGCGGCCTGCGCCGCCCGCTGCACGTCTTCGAGCAGGCCGCAGACACCGCCCATCTCCTCGGCGGCCCGGTGCACCAGGCCGGCACGCCGGACGGACGCCTCGACCTCCTCGTGCATCAGACGCGGGCTGTCGGGCAACCCGTAGCCGGCGGCCTGTTCGCGCCACTGCGCCAGCGCGCTCTGGGCCTGTACTTGTTTCTCCTGTGCCAGTCTGCCTTCTTCGCACGCGTGGGCACGGGCGTCCTGCTCGGATACCGCGCACTGGGCGCGGGCGGCCTCCGCCTGCGCCGCGGTCCGGGACAGCTCGTGGGGGAACTGGTCCGCCAGATCTTCCAGCGATGTCGCGTACTGCGTGAGCCGGCCCGCGGTCCGTTCATGACGTGTCGCCGACTGCTCGAAGCGGTTGCATTCGCGCTGGGCCGCGGCAGCCTCGCGCTGGGCCGCGGCACGCCGGGCTTGTTCTCCGATGTGCGAGGCCACCGGTGCTTGGCTGCGTACCGCCTGCGGTGGCCGGGCGAGGAGCGGACCACAGCGGTGGGTGCCGTCGGCGCCGATGAGCAGTTCCGGCCTGCTGGTGCTCCCCGGGTGGTCGGCGGTGGGCGCGTACCCGATGCGCTTCAGGACGGCCTGGGCCACCTCGCTCAGTTGGTGGCCGGGCACGACCGTCAGGAGGGAGGCGAGACTGTCCTCCACGGGAAGTTCCGGTCCCAAGGGTTCCACCAGCCAGCCTGTGTCGCTGGCCACGCCCTGCAATGTCAGGTGTGCGGAGAGCAGGCCGGCTGCGGCCATGGCGGCTTCCACCGCGTTCCTGGCCGGCCCGGCTGGCAGGGCGCCCGGGCGCCAGTCAACGGCCACGGCGAAGCAGTTGCTCTCGTCGGCCGTCTGAAACCACGCCGGCCCGGGCAGCGCCGGCAGCTTCCCGCTGCCCCACAGCCGCGCCTGCTCGGCTGCCTGGGCGGCGGCCTGCCGGGCTGCGGCGGCCTGGTGCCGGTGGTGCCCGGCTCGCTGCCGGGCACCACCGGCAGCGGCGGCTGCACCGGTACTCACGCGCTTGCCCAGCACGGCGGCCTCATGGACCGTCGCGGAGTACTCCGTATCGTGCCCCCACGCCCGGGCCTGGGCCGCGATGGCCGCCAGGCCGAACTGAGGCGCGCGTACCACTGCCTGCGCCCTGGCCGCCCACCTGTGTACGGCCTCGGACAGGGCGGTCACTTTGGCGTGCGCGTCACCGTGAGCGCGGCGGTGCCGCTCGACGGCCCTGTCCGCAGATGCTGCGGCGACGACCGACCGAGCGTGTGCCTCCTTGCCCTCCTGCTGCAACTTCGCGACGCCGTCGTGGGCCACCGTGAGCATCTTGGCGTTCGCGCCGCGCTGGAGGAGGTGCTTTTCCGACTCCCTGAGTGCCGCCACCGACCCCTCCACCACGTCCGGAAACGTCTCGGCAGTGACCGCGGGGCACGAGGCGAAGCTGCGCGCACCGATCGTGACCGGAGCCTGGTCGGTGCGCTCCATCCTGACCGGAGAGGCCACCACACCAGGTACGTCCGCTTCCGCGCAGGTGTGCACCACACTGTCCACCGCCTTGCGCACACTGTTCACTGCGGCTTCCAGATGCCCGGCGGCGTCCGCCGCGACCGAAGCGTGCGCGTCCAGCAGCTCTTCGGCCTGCCGGTGCCCGGTTTCGCACGCATCAGCCGTCTCGCGGGCACGGGCCACGTCGCTGGACGCGGCATCCCGCGCAAGAGCCTGCGCGCGGGACGCCGACACCCCTTTCGCCACGTCCAGTTCGTCCACAAGGGCGGCCAGGTCGGTGTGTGCCTCCGCCGATACCGCAGAGTGCGTCTGTGCGCTCTCGGCCTCAGTCTCGGCGCGTTGCCGGGCCGCGGTGTGTTCCAGGGCGTCCTCCGTGGCGCTCAGCACGGTGCGTGCGCAGGAGTGCAGCCAGGCCGACGAGAGGTTTTGGAGACGAGCGGCGGTCTTCTCCGCCCGCAGGTACCGTGCGCGGGTGGCCTCGGCGGCGGCCAGAGCCTCCCGCGTCACGCGCAGGACCTCCGGGCTGATGCACGGCAGCACATCGTGCAGTTCCTGCTCGGCATGCGAGGGCGTCAGATTGCTCAGCAGGTCAGGGTCGCGGACCTTCTTGATACGACGGGCGATCTGCTGAAGCCGACCAGGAGCACAGCCGAAAACGCGCTCGGCGAGATCGGCGACGTAGTCGTCCAAGTGCTCGAAGACCGTGCCGCCGTGGCCAGTGACGTACTGGGTGAACGCCTCACGGCTGAGCGTGCTCAGGTCATCGCGATCCGAGCCGGGCACGAGAGGCATCATGAAACCCGACCGCGTCACCGATGGATTGGTGCCCTGCGCGTATTCCAGACGCACCCCGTAGTGCACGGCGGTGGTGCCGGCCTCGGGACCGGCCTGGGGCGGGCGGAAGCTGAGCCACAGGTACCCGATCCTGCGCCGCCCAGTGCTGCCGATTTTCATCAAGGACTCCAGGGTGGTGCCCCGGTTCTTGCCTGAGCGGAGGTGCTGCACCGTGGTGGGGTCCAGCAGATGAGGGCACAGCTTCTCCAGCAGACTGGTCTTGCCGGTGCCGTTCGGGCCGGTCACCAGGATCCGGCCCGAGGGACATCCGAGGACCTCCCGGGGGAGCAGCCCGACGTTCTCCACCCCCGCACCGGCCAGACACCACCGGCCGGCCCACCGGGCAGGGATGCTCAACTGGCTCATCACGTCTCCGTTCCCGCACCATGCGCAGGCTCAGCCGTCTGCCCGTCGAGAGTGAGGACCGCCCAGCGGGCCGCCGCAGGAGACAGCCACCACCAGTCCTCGTAGCCCGCGGCCACGCGCAGCAGATCGGCTCCTTCGAGCAGCGTGCGGATCTGACCGGCCAGGTGCTCCGGCCGCTGCCGGTACTCTCCCCGCCACCCCGGGTGCCGTACCGCCAGCTCACCCAGCCGGCGGATCACCGTGGAGGCGGCGGCACCGCACCAGCCCTCACCGGGTGCCGACGGTCCGCCCCGCTCGCCTTCGCCGCTCAGATAGTCGATGAGAAGCAAGGTGGCATGCCGGACGGTGCCCGAACTGCCGTGCTGCCGGTGGGGGAAACAAAACGATCCCAGCACCCGGGCGTCGCTGATCTCCTCAGGGATCACCAGACTGGCGCCTTCCAGTCGGTGCTCCAGGTGCAGCCCCAACGTCTCGGCCACGCGCGCCCCGTCGCGGGCGAGACGGGTGCTGAACCACTGCCGTTCCGCCTCGTCCAGGTCGCAGACGTGGACGACCGCCCGGTCGGCGAGCATACCGACCACCCGTACCGCCTCGTCGCTGGACCGGTGCAGCGAGCGCAGCCAGCCCTCGGGGTCCTGCCCCGGGTCACAGCCCCACTGCCCCTCGTCATCCAGCGGCACACTGCGTGGCAGCAGGTGCAGCAGGCGGGCGTGGTGGATCCTCAGCAGCACCGGCGGATCGTACGCACCGTCCATCAGTTCATCGACACGGCCTTCGAGTTCGCTCAGTACTCCGCGCTCGCACAGCATCCGCAGCCCGGTGACCAGCGCACGCAGCTCAGGCCGGGACTGCGTCACCGGGACTTCGGCCTCTGCGGCGGCCGAGCGCACTGCGCCCACCACCTGCCCCAGCCGCGGCCTGGAAGGAAGCCCTTCCAACGCGACGACGGTCAGCCAGAACCACACGCCCTCGGGGGCGTCCCCGCCCGGCATCAGGCTGACGGGCTCCACCGGCACATGCACCCGCACCAGATCCGGCTCGACCGTCAGCGCACAGCCCAACTCCTCCAGCACGGCACGCACCGCCGTGGCATGCCGGTGCACCGTTTCGATGACCTCATCGTCGCGTCCACCGATGAGCCAGGTCTGCCCCCGGAGCCGCCGCACCAGCGCCGCGACGACCTCCGTCTCGTCCTCCACCAGCCGCCGGCCGCGCACACCGTCGAGCACCCCGATCACCGGGAGGCCTCGACCAAGACGTCCACCTTCACCGGTGTACTCCGCCGTCCCGCTGGGACTTGCCCAGCAGCCATCGGAACCTGGGGATGAAACATCACGCTCCGGCCGGGCACCAGCACCGACCACCGCACCCCATCCACCCGCCCCACCGTTCCCGACGCAGCCACGAGAGTGCACCCGATCCCCTCGGCCTGACCGATACGCCCCGCCGACTCCTCCGGCGCCCTCGCGGCGGCCATGACCGCCCTCAGCGCCAACCGGCAGGCCGCCTCCGAAAACGCGCCGTCTCCTGCCAGGACCTCCGCCACCGCAGCGCCATGCCGGGCCTTGCGCTCCGCCCGCCGCTGCACCGCCTCGCTCTCCTCGCGCGGCTTGCGCCCCGCCACGGCCCCCCGGGGAGAGCTTTGCCCGGTGGCACGCAGCATCGCCAACGCCGCCACCCGAGGGCCCTCATGCCACGAGACCACCTCACTGGTGTCAGCCTCCGCAACCGTGTGCAGCTTCGTCCACGGCCTGTCCGCCAGCGCCTGGCGCAGCACCGCCCGCCCATAATGCGGATCCTGACAGGCAACCGCCAGCGACAGCGCCCGCGCCCGCAGCGTCGCCGGCCCGCCCACGCTCTGGTGCCGCAGCAGATTGGCATGCAGCATGGGAATCGCCCGCACCAACTGCAGCCCGAACCTCGCCGCCTTACCGCTGCCTGGCGAGAACCACCCCAGCAGCTGCTCCCAGTCCGCGGCCCGCAACCCCCGCGTCGGGGCCAGCACCCCACGCGCTACCAGCGCCCCGGCCGGAGACTGCCCGCGTCGTGCCGCCGCCAGCTCGGCGAACCGCGGCCTCAACCGGTACAGCTCCGCATAGATGCGGACCACGGCCGCATCCAAATTGACCACCACATGCGTGGCGTACTCCAGGATCAGCTGCTTCAGCTCACCCGTCGCCCGCAGGTCCAGATCGAACCGGTCGGCCAACTGCGCCAACATGTCCGCCTGGCCCACCAGCGCCCCGTCGAGGTGATCGTGCTCGACGAACACCTGCCCCGCCAGCTCTGACAGCGAGGCGTCCGACGATTGACTGCCGTGCATGGCGGCCAGCGTCCGGTGGATTCTGGACAGCCCGTCCATGGGAATCTCCCGCGGAACGAGACCATCACTGGCCATCTGCCTCCACAGGCGCTGCATCTGGCGCCCTCGCGGCGTCGCGCTGTAACGCCAGCGGGCCCCGTTGAGCTCGTGCCACCGCTCGACGTCCGAGTCAGGCCGGCCCGAGGCAGCGAGGAACGTGTCGCAGAGCGCGCGCAGCCGTACGGTCACCGCGGTGAGGGGCAGCTCCTTCCCTTCAGCGGCGAGTGCCGCACAGACTTCCGCCGGAGTCAGATGATCGACCGACTGCTCGAGCACATCCATGATCGCCAGGTACTGCTCGCGCAGCGGACTGAGCACATAGCCCACCACCCGCGCCGGGTCACCGGCAGCCATGCCCGCATCAGCCCAGCCCTCCACCACCCAGTCTGTCTCGCCTTCACCTGCGAGGCTCTCCGAAACCGCGATACCCATAGACACCTCCCGATTGATTCCGATATGTCCGATAGGAGAGTAAGCGTGACCACTGACAATCGGACTGCGATCCCGTACGAGCACCCCTAAGCCGCACACAGGCCCGGGTCCCACCCGCACTTGTCCCGACTCCCGGTCCGAGCCTCCATGGGCCTCCCCCCGGCCCCGGCTACCCGAGTGAGCGGTTCTGAGGGCGTTTCCGGAGCGCGCTTCCTGACCGGCGAATCCGTCCGCTGCGAGAACTGCCGCGTGTTTTTCGATGCCTGAGTAAGACGAGATGCGAAAGCTCCGCCGACGGACGCCAAGCGTGACAGCATCAGCGGCATGGATGCGTCCCGGAACCCCGAGTACCTTCGTAAGACGGCTGAAGCCGTGTCCGAGTTCAAGGAGGCGCTCGAAGCGTTCCTGCTGCTCCATGTTGAGACGACGGAAGCCCCTTTTGGCCGAGGCATCATCCCAGCCGTGACACCCAAACCTGACGTGACAAAGGAGGAGCTCCGCGAGGCCAGCGACCGGGTTGCACGGGCAGCTGGCCGCGCCTCGGCTGCTCCCGGATTGACACAGATGTACATAGGCGTCTCCGCTTCCTCACGGCCGGTGGACCCGATCGCGGCGTGGCGGAGCATCGCCACCCCAAAGCCCCTGCTGGAACCAGGAGACGTCCTGGACGCAGCCGAGCAGATTCTGGGTCGGCTGGAGGCAATGGCCCTGAAAGCGGAGGCCGAGCTGCCGCCGACCACCGGCGTGGAGGCGATGCACCCGACGGTCTGGGGAGCAGCCCGGAAGCTCTGGCTGGATGGCCACTATCGGCTTGCCGTGCAGACGGCTGCTGAGACTCTCACCACCCAGGTCAAGGCCCGCACGGGGCTGTCCAACATGGACGCCACGAATGTCTACGAGAAGGTCTTCGCCACCAAGGCGCCAGTTCTGAAATGGCCGGGCGATGCCGACGACCGGACCGTCAGCTCGATGCAAAGCGGTCTCGCCAAATACGCTCCCGGTCTCAACATGACCGTACGCAACACGGCCACCCATGAAGCGGCCGATGAGATGACCGCGCAGCAGGCACAGGAGCGCCTGGCTGCCCTGAGTCTCTTGGCGCATTGGATCGACGAGTGCGAAGGCCCGACCACTACAGGTAGCTAGCGGCGGCACCATCTGGGAGGCATAGCCCTGATGTAAGGCTGGTGCCGTATCGCGGGCCAGTGGCCGTGGGCCATCGGATTGGAGTCCTGACGACAGTGCCTCTGACGTGGGCAGTGTGTCAGCTGGTGCGCGGCGCGGTGACGGCGTGGGCCAGGACGACGACGGCCTGCCGCCCGGCGCCGCCTCGCACCCACGCCCCGGTGAAGCGGACCTGGTCGGCCGCCCAGTCGCCCAGCCGCTGCCACGGGCGCAGCCGCCCGAGCAGGTAGTCGGCCGCGAGCGCGACGACGGCCGCGGTGACGACGACGCCCGTCACGACCACCGCATCCCGATCGCGGACAGCAGATCCACCCGCTCCGGCGACAGCGTCGCCGCCCGGCTGCGCTGGTTCCCGACCCACGCCCCGAGCCGGAGCTCCCGCTCCTCCTGGTCCTCGCCGACGACGATTCGTTCGACGTGCTTCCTCGGCACTCGCAGGTGTCCTTCGCGTTCGTAGAACTGCTTGGCGGCCTGGTAGTTCAGCGCCCACTTGTCCGCTTGCGTACGGCCCGGCTGAGGCTTCTCCTCCTCGGTCGCGGGCTCGATCCCGAGGACCTGCTCGCACATCCACTGCTGTGCGGTGGTGAGGTTGTCCCACCCGTGCCGGACCGAGCGCACCCACCGCCCGAGATCCTCGCCCTGGTGCACGACGTCGCCGGGCTCGGTCGGCAGCGGGCGGCCGGCTTCCAGGTGGAGCCGGACGAGGTGGAAGCAGCGCTGCCACTCCACCGGCCAGGCCGGGCACCACGACGGGTCGATGTCCTCCAGCTGCTCACGCCGCTCGTCCGACAGCGCCCCGGCCGACGACTCCACCGGCAGCCCCTCGGCACGCCGCTGCTCGATCTCGGCCGCCTTGCGGGCGGCGGCCCTGGCGTTTTTCAGCCAGATGCCCACCCGGTAGCCCTGGTAGGTGGCGTCCAGTGGGGCCAGGAGGTGGCCCGCCTCGGCCGCCCACCCGCGCGCCGCCGCGAGGCCTTCCTCCCACGCGACGTCGAAGTGCGACCACACCATGCCCAGCTTCTCCAGCTGCGCGATGCGGTCGGCGTCCATGTTGCCGCGGGCGAAAAACCGCCGGTTGTCGGCGATCCACTGCCCGAGCGGGAAGTCCGCGAGCGAGGCCGGCCACCCCTCGGCCTCCACCGCCTGGTCCTCCCCGCCGGGCACCCGGTACGTGAAGGGCACCTTGAGGTCGCCGTGCTCGCGGGCGTAGATGACGGCGGCCTCGATGCCGCGCCGCCAGTGCTCGTGCTCGGGGTTGATGACGCGCAGGTTGATGAACGCGGCCAGCTGCGCCGGGTCGCGCGGCACGGAGAACTTCAGCAACTGCCGGGCCGGCGCCGACGGGCCGCCGGACCCGTTCCCCCCGCCCCGGCTCTCCTGACCCTGCGCGACCTTCTGAACGGGCTTGTAGGCGCTGGGGGCCTGCTGCTCGGCGAGCTGCTCCACCACCCGGGCATCGTGAGCCCTGAGCGCCTCCAGCAGCTTCGCCAACCCGCCGAACGCCCTGGAGGTCAGCATGTTGTCCGCGGTCTCGCCCGGCCCGAGCAGGACCGGCACGACCAGGGAGGCGACCTTGCCCTCGCCGGGCTGCATGCGCAGCGCGCGGCCCACGGCCTGGACGAGGTCGGGCATCGAGCCGCGCACATCCGCCCAGTACACGGAGTCGCAGTTCTTCGTGTCGACACCCTCGCCCAGCACCTTCACCGAGCCCAGGAACCCCTTCTCCACGACCGTGCCGTCGCCTGCGATCCCGGCCGCGAACTCCCCGAGCACCCGCCGCCGGTGACCCGGCTTGTGCTCGCCGCACAGCCAGTCCGCCCAGATCGTGCGCGGGTACAGCTCGGGGTCGGCGGCGTGCAGCTGCGCGGCGACGTCCGGAAGGCCGGCCGCGAACGCCTCGGCCTCCTTCACCACGTGGTGGAAGACGAGCGTGCGCCGGAAGTTCTCCTCCGCCGACGCCTTGAGCAGCGCGGTCTGGAGCGCTGCGAGCCGGGCCCCGCGGACCTCGTCCGAGCGCCCCTCAGCGCCCAGGAGCTGCGCGGCCTGGAGCTGCGTGTCGGTGATGTCCACGCACACCACCTGGTATGGCGCGCAGATCCCTCGGTCGATCGCCTCGGACAGCGTCAGCGTGTAGCAACGCGCGCCGAATGGCCCGTCCGGGTCGTCCTCCATGCTCGCCACCAGCTCGCCCGGTGCGCCCTCGGCATCCTCGTCCAGCTGCCACAGACGGGGCGTGGCGGTCATGTAGAGGCGGCGCAGGGACGGGATGCGGGTGTTGTCGTGGACGACCGCCCACGGCTTGCCCAGCCGACCCGAAGTCCGGTGCGCCTCATCGACCACAATCAGGTCCCACCCCGGAAGGCCGGCCTTGTGGGCGCGCTCCAGCGTGCCGAGCCCGAGGGAGGCGTACGTGGCGAACACGGTGACCTTGTCGAACGGCCGCACCCAGTCGACCAGCTCCTCCACGTCCGTGGTGTTGGGGAAGGTCACATCCTCACCCCGCAGGGACGAGACCCCGATCATCGGGCCCGTACGGCCCGCCTCACGCCACGCGGCCTCGGTCTGGGTGAGCAGGTCCAGCGAGGGGACGAGCACCAGCACACGGGCCGCACGGAGCTTCTCCGCACTGCGGGATGCGACCCGGGTCTTGCCGGACCCGGTCGCCATGATCACCTGAGTCCGGAGCCCCCTCTCGGGCGCAAGCGATCTTGCAGGAAACTCGAGGGCGCGGACAACCGCGCTCACCGCTTCCTGTTGGGCCGCCTCACGCTGATCGGTTCGGCTTGTGGTCGACATATCCGTCTGCCTTCTCTTGGGCTCTTACCTGGACAGGAAACAGAAAACCTGCACGTAGAGGGCCTGTGTTGGCGACGGTGAACCTCACCGGAACCAGGTCACAACCTCGGGCCAGTGGCGGGGGAGCGTGATCAAAACCCGGTCCAGCTCACTTAGTGGTGCTGCTACCTGAGCCCAGAGTCTAGCTCGCGCTTTAAAGTGAAGCACTTGGAATCCTGAAATTTCCTCGAACGTGGCTGAATTCTGTTACTGTTGCCTCATGGCCACCCCGAAAGCGACTTGACAGCCGGTCAACTCGTTCCCTTGGAACCCGGTTCGGCCCCTCACTCTCCCGACCATCCGTCACCCCTTCTCCTCGCTGCTGCTTGTGGCCTGACCCCCGTGGGTGGGCCGCGCGGAGCGTGGCGCGCCTGGCCCGCACGAGACTCAGGGGTGCGTCTCCGGGTAGCTGGCGTGTGGCTGGAGCGCAGCGAAGGCCACGGGTCGGCCGGAGGCCGGCCGCGCCTCGCAACGCGAGGCGCCTGCTCTGCGGTTGGCGGTGCGCGCGCAGCGCGTGCCGCCTGGCGGTGAGCGAAGCGAGCCGCTCCGCTCACGCGGAGCGTGAGCGACCGGGGAGCGAAGCTCCCCGGTTCGCTGTGACGGGCGCAGCCCGGAGGGACCCG